>JAEEYS010000128.1 GCA_016288255.1 Bacillota bacterium | reverse complement strand
TGGTCCTGGAAAGTTTTAAAATTTTATGATAAGATCTGGCGCTCAATTCCAGTTTTTCACAAATCCTGATCAAATAATTTTTTACCGCGCTGTCCAAAGGACAAAACAGTTCGATGCTGTTCCCGCTCAATTGACTGTTGGTATAAAGCCCGGATTTTTGATAGCGTTCGTTTTGGATCTTTCTCGCCTTTATGATTCTTTCCCGTATCGCTGCGGAAGATTCCTCTTTCTCATCATTCTTTTCAAAAATACGAAGTTCTACCGGCGGGATCTCCAACTGCAGGTCCATCCTGTCATATAAAGGGCCGCTGATTTTGTTGAGATACCGCTGGATCTGGTAGGTCTCACAGGAACATACTTTGGTGGGGTGCGTCAAATACCCACAGGGGCAGGGATTCATACTCCCAACCAGCATAATGTTTGCGGGATAGGTCAAGGTGCTGTTGGCTCTGGAGATCGTGATCTTCCTGTCTTCCAAAGGCTGGCGAAGCAGCTCCAGCACTCCTCTTTGGAATTCCGGCATTTCATCCAAAAACAAAACGCCCAAATGAGCCAAACTGATCTCACCCGGCAGCGGAATACTGCCTCCTCCCGCCATGCCGGCAGGCGAAATGGTGTTATGCGGGCTGCGAAACGGCCTGGTGGAAATAATGCTTCTGTCTCCGTCCGTTAAACCCGCTGCGCTGTAGATCTTTGTCACTTCCAAACTTTCTTTCAGCGTCATAGGAGGCAGGATACTGGGCAGCCGTTTTGCCAGCATGGTCTTTCCCGAACCGGGCGGTCCGATCATCAAAATATTATGACTGCCGGCAGCAGCCACTTCCATCGCCCGTTTGACTTCTCTTTGCCCTTTGACTTCCGAAAAATCTCCGGTATACTCTTCCTGCTCCCGCATGATCTCTTCTATATCGTAAAGGAACGGTTCGAGCTTTCTTTCTCCTTGTAAAAACTCCACCAATTCCCGAATGGTTTCCAACCCGTATATTTCCATTTCCTTTCCTGCAAGGCAGGCTTCTTTGGCATTTTTAAGCGGTACGACCATACGGGAAAGGCCTGCTTCTTTGACAGAGATCGCCATAGGCAAGATCCCTTTGATGGGTCTGATACTGCCGTCCAATGAAATCTCTCCCACAATGACCAAGTCTTTCAACTTTTCGGGCGAAACTTCACCGATCCCGGCTAAGATCGCCATGGCGATGGATAAATCATAAGACGGTCCCGCTTTTCTCACGTCGGCCGGCGCTAAGTTTACGGTGATCCTTTTGTTTGGAAAATCATAACCGCTGTTTTTTAAAGCTGTTCTGACTCTTTCTCTGGACTCCTTGACGGAAGCGTCCGGCAGCCCTACCATATCGAACCCGGGCAATCCTTTGGACAGATCCACTTCCACCTCTACGATAAGTCCGTCAATCCCGAAATTTCCTGCACTTAACACCTTTGTTAACATGATGAACCCCCTTATAATAGAAAAATATTTCCGTCAAACGCGTTTTCCACTATTTCAAATTTTTCTACTTTGTTTTTGCGGTCAAACAAAATGCTGACCACATCAAACCGGATGTCTTTATCTTTGATGTCATGTTCCGCAATGTAAGCCATTGCCGTTTTTACGATCTGTATTTGCTTTTTTCGGTCCACAGCCAAAAGCGGTTCCCCGTAATTTAGGTTCCACCTTGCTTTAACCTCTACAAAAACAAGAGTGCCCTTATGGCTGCATATTATATCAATTTCTCCCGATTTTTTCAAATAATTTTCTTCTATGATCTCATATCCTGCGTCTTCCAAGAGCTTTTGGGCTATCCGCTCTCCCCATTTTCCTTTTTCTTTGTTTTTGCTTTTCAATATTTTTCACCTCAAAATTTCACCTGAAAAGTTCTTCTGTGGATGTCCAAATAGCCGTATTTTCGGATCGCTTCGATATGTTCTTTGGTGGGATAGCCTTTGTGCCGGGAAAACCCGTATTCCGGATATTTTCTGTCATAAGTATCCATCAGCCTGTCCCGAAACACTTTTGCGATGATACTGGCGCAGGCAATGGAATAGCTTTTGCTGTCCCCTTTTATAATGGAAGTTTGAGGGATAAAGACCCGCTCCAATTTTATGGCGTCGATCAAAATATGATCCGGCTTTTGTCTCATTTTTCGAATGCATTCTTCCATGGACAATTTGGTCGCTTCATAGATATTGATCTCATCTATGATTTTATTATTGACAGCAGTCACTTTGACTTCCACCGCTTCTTTTAATATTTGATCAAACAGGCTTTCTCTCAGCTTTGGGGTCACTTTTTTGGAATCATTGACATAAAAAATGCGGCTGTCCGGTTTCATGATGACTGAAGCGGAAACCACCGGTCCCGCCAAGGGTCCCCGCCCCACTTCGTCTATCCCTGCCACAAAGTGACAGCCCTTTTCCCAAAGCGCTTTTTCATAAAGAAGCATCCCTTCGATACGTTCTCTTTCTTTTTCTTCTTTTTGAAGCTCTTTTCTTTTTCTTTCCAGCAAAAGCGCTGTGTTTTTTCTCTTATCTTCCCGAAAAAGCGGATAAAGCCGCAAAAAAGACTCTTTGTCCAAGGCCATAATATCGTTTTTAAGTTCCGCCATAGATTTCCTCTTGATCTCTTCTGCCGAAATCGATTCAATAGATGCCATCTTCACACCTCTATTTCAAGTTTGATACAAATGATCGCATGTTTCTTTTGATATTCGTAATATAAAGGAATCATAACAAACTTATCCGTAAAACACAATATAAATCCATCGGAACCGCCTTGACAAAGTTTGTTTTACGGCATAAAGAAACAGTCATTACCGATCCGGAACACATCCCCGATCAATAAAGACTGTTTTTATTTAGGAGGCAACTCCAAGCTCAATCGTCCCATTTTCCCGCCTTTAAATTCGGTCAAAACGATGCCTGTTACCCGATCATAATCTATTTGCCCTTTAGAAATGATACAGCCCCGTTTTCTGCCGATTTCTTCGAAAATCTCCAAAGCTGTTTTGTCTTCCGTTACTTGAATCTTATACCGATCTTCCAGAATTTTCGGTTCGGTTTCCTTTAAGATCTCGATCAGCTTCAGACTCAGCTCTTCTTTATCCAATATCTCTGTTTTAATAGCGCCTGTTAGCGCCAGTTTCAGTCCCACGTTCTGGTCTTCAAACTTCGGCCATAAAATGCCCGGTGTATCCAAAAGCACGATATCATAATCCGTTTTGACCCATTGTTTTCCCCTCGTTACGCCGGGTCTGTCTTCCGCTTTTGCTTTTTTACTGCGGTTCATGGTATTGATAAACGTGGATTTTCCCGTGTTGGGCACTCCCAAAATCATGGCCCGCACCACAGGATCCCCGTATTTTTGGTACCGTTTGGATGCTTTGAGTCCTGCGTCTTTCATTTTCAGCACAATCCGCTTGAAATCCGCATAATTTAAAGAATTGAGCGGATACGTAGCGATGACTCTTTCCGGATTTTCCGTTTCAAAATATTTGATCCATTCTTTTGTCACTTTTTCATCTGCCAGATCCGCTTTGTTGAGCACAATAATTTCTTTTTTATCCCCTAAAATTTCTTCTATGTCGGGATTTCGGCTGGCAAGAGGGATCCTGGCATCCAAAATTTCTACCGCGATATCCACCAAAGCAAGATTTTCTTGTATCAGCCGCCTTGTTTTGGCCATATGACCGGGATACCATTGTATATTTGCTTTATTTTCATTCATAGAATTTACTTCCTCGTTTTAAAATCATTAAAATTATAGCATAAAAAGGCAGATTTTGTACTGATCTGCCAAAATTTATATTCTTTGATCGGGTAGTTATAACAGCGTCTGCCCTTACGACTGTTTTCATTTATAGATCCATCAATTTACGGATATTTTGATAATATATTTTTTCTTTATCTTCATCGGATATGGGCAATGTCTCTATCGCTTCTTCTGTCTCTTTTGTTGCGCCGTTAGGCATTATCCCAAAGGGAGCATCGGTCCCATACAAAACATGATCTATCCCAAAATAATCTATTGCCAATTCCAATGCTTTTGGATTGCCTAATATTGCCGTATCGACATAGAATTTTTTGAAATCCTCTTTCTTATCTTTTAATATATTATCGATCCTGCCGGCAAAAAACGGTATCATAGCGCCTGCGTGATGAACGATGATCTTTATAGCGGGACAATCTTCAAACAGATTGCTCTTTACCAATTGCATCATTGCCTGAGAAAGTTCGTATTCCCAGCTGAATACGATATTATTATCCGGTTTTCTTTCATCGAATACCGGATGCAATAGCACCAATAAATCTAGCTCTTCACACTTTTTCAGTATCGGTCTGAATGCAGGATCGGCGATAGACTTTCCTAAATGCCTTGTAAATATTTGGATCCCTATCAGCTCTTTTGATGATTTGATCTCTTCTAACATCTTCAATGATTCTTCCGCATGATTAAAAGGCACCATCCCTATACCATAAGGGAACATATCATGATTTTCTCTTACACATTCCGCCAATTCTTGATTCGCTTCTCTGCACAGTTTTGCGGACAGCTCAGCATCGCAGTAATTTTCCGCATTGATATTGGCATAACTCACGATTTGCTTTGTTTCTTTATTCCACAGATCTCTTCTGATATCCATATCTTTTAAAGATTTCACATTGGTAAAAGGATAAGTCGTCGGAATGGCGGGATCGATATTAAGCATTTGATTATAATAATCCGGCAACAGTACATGGGCAAAAACATCTATTTTTTCCATATTATATTTCCTTTCCTAGCTTATATGCTTCTTCACCGTATTTTCTCGGCATCATAGAAACGGTGCCGCAGCCTTTTCCATAGATTCTGCCCGCATTTTTAAAATGCATATAATCAAACAATATATCAAAATATTTGTCTATTGCTCCATAAGTCCAGTCATCATTGTTCCAAGCTGTCATAATAACGCCGGCTTTTAGGTTTTTGTCCGTTATTTGCATCGTTTTTGCATAAAACCTGTCTATCGCCGTTTTCAGCTGCGCGCTTACATTGTAATAATATACCGGCGAAACAAAGATCAGGGCGTCCGATTCTAATATTTTATTTAATATTTCATTCCCTTGATCTTTTTGAACACAATCGCCACCCATGCCGCAAGCATCACACCCCAAACACGGATGGATATCGGTATGAGCTAAATCAATGATTTCCACTTCTTTTCCGACAGAAGCCGCTCCTTTGACAAATTCTTTCAACAACGTATTGGAAGTCCCGTTTTTATGAGGGCTGCCTGCCAAAACCAATACTTTCATCATTTGACCTCCATAAACTTTTCTACTCTCATCCGAAGATTGTATTTTTCACGAAGCTCTGCTATTTCTTTCATCATCTCTGATTTATGGTGGATATCCAATGCTTCTTGATCCTTCCATCTGTCTATCAGCATAACTGTTTCGGGATCTTCCATGGGAAAGAAATATTCATATCTTTCATTTCCTTCTTCCGCCCGAACTTTATCCACTATCCCGTTTGCGACCATTTCTTCCGCAAATTTTCTTGCACTGCCGTTTTTCCCTGTATAATAAATGTTTACGATAAGGCTCATATGATCATCTCCTTCTTTTATCATACCATATTTTAAAGAACTTTGGCATTTCAGCTGTTTTCACAGACCTTTTGATGGCAGGAGAAGTATAGTAACTTAAAATAATATGCTATAATCTACTTCAGATCGACCCGCAAGGTATCGCGACAAGAGCTCAGATCGTCACGATCCTGCATCGATATACGACAAGCGCCGCTTCTTGATAAGCGCAATCATTGTTCAAAAGAATAAATAAGCAAAATAAAAATCTCTTTCGTTTTTTTAACGAAAGAGATTTTTTCTGTCAAAATGGCTTCCCCGTTCCTCTTTGCTACCACAAACTGTTATACTCTTCATCCGACACCGTTTCACACCATGTGGTAGATGTTTCTTCTCCCGGAACTTCCACCGCTAAATGAGAAAACCACTGATCCGCAGAAGCGCCATGCCAGTGTTTCACATTCGGCGGAATGGAAACGACATCACCGGGTCTCAATCTTCTGGCTTCTTTTCCTTCTTCCTGATACCAGCCTTCTCCTGCAACGCAGATCAGAACCTGTCCGCCGCCTTTTTCGGCCTGATGGATATGCCAATTGTTCCTGCATCCCGGTTCAAAAGTCACATTCGCGATGACTAAACTTGTCTTACTGCTGTCCGTCAAAGGATTTAAATAACTGTTCCCTATAAAATACTTTGCAAAGGCAACATTGGGCTCTCCTATCCCAAAAACGCCTCCCCGCTTTTCTTCGCTCATACTTTCACCCCCTTAATAAGTAGAAGCGATCGACTCTTTTATGACCCATTTATCATTTCTTTTTTCTGCTTTTATTTCCTGTTTCAATCTCCACCAAGAGGAAGACATCCCAAAGGGAGAAGCAAATGTTTTTGTTTTGCCCACTATGTTTGCTGTATTCCCCTCTATTTTGACAGTAATACTTTCATGGATCGATCTGCAATATTTTAACTCCCCTTTTTGGACCGACCGGATATACTCTTGTTTGGATTGGTTCCTTCCCGTCATGTGGACAAGTATATAGTCCTCTGCCAATATTTCATTTAATGCGTCTGTATCTTGATTGATGCTCGCTTTGCTAAGATCCAGATACAATTGTTTTACCATTTCTTCATCGGACATACGATCAGATCCATTCTTCCACTTTATCTTTGGCGGTGTTGACAGCCGTGCCCCTGATAGCCAATCCATTGACTACGTTTGCACCGCCGCACACTTTTTTGAGCTGTCCGGGAATACTCCCTAATCCCGATCCCTCATGGGTCGTAAACGGTCTTATGGTTTTGCCGGCAAAATCGATCTCTTTTAAAGCGGTCACCATTTCTTCCGGCATCACGCCCCAGTAAACAGGCGCTCCGATATAGATCACTTCATACCCGCTGATGTCGGGAATGCTTTCTACTATAGGCGCGTCATGTTTTGCCTGTCTTTCTTTTGCTTCTTCAATACAAGTATTATAGTCCTTCGCATACGGGTTTGCCGGTTCGACCAAAAACCGGTCCGCGCCCGTGATCTCGCTGATGTATTCGGCAACCACTTCCGTATTGCCTTTATCGATATAACCGACGGCATAGTTTTCATCCGCTCTGCTAAAATAAATCACAAAACTCTTTTTGTCTTTATAGCTCGCTTTTCGTCTCAGTGTCATTTTTTTCTCTCCTTTGCTTCCGCTTCCTGCTTTTCCCAAATTTTTGATACGCAGTGATTTATATTTTTACCAATTCTTTTTATCTTTTGTATGATCTTGATTTGTTCTTCTTGATACCACTGTTTCCAGTGATTTTTATTTTTTCTTTTCAAGACGTTTTATTTTCCTATAGAAAACTGCCTATGATCCATTTTGTATCCCTTTCGTCTGCGCCGTTATCTTTTTTCCGTCAAGCAGCATACGGCAGTAAAAACAAATACGGGGCGGTTGCAATCGCCATAACCAACGCCATGATCTTTTTTTCCCTTTCAGACCATTCCACTTTTTTAAAACTGATCTTTTTATCGAACACGTAAATCAAAATGCTGGCGATCAATATCCCCAATATCGTTACCAAGAAAGCATAGACATTCCCGAAAGGATTGTATGCGATATGATACGTAATAGGAATTTTCAAATGATCCAATAGATTACTGACACCGAATAAAAACAAAGCGCCGATAAAATCCGCTATAAATCCAAAAGCCCATGCTTTTAAGATCACTTTTTTGTATTTTGAAAAAATCTCATCAATCTTCAGCGCTTTTTCCGCCGCTAAAATAACCAGGCTGTCTATAATGAAGTTCAGCGCGGCAAATAAAAAGAAAATCGGCGGTACGAGCCATAACATATAGATCGGAAAAATGATATTATACAGTTTTTCTTCCCGCATATTTGAACACCTCTTTAAAAAAGACCTGTTTCTTCTTCGGTTTTTAATCTTTCATGAGCTTTTCTTAATTTTACTCTTAAAAAAATCCCGAATCCCCAGATAAATGTCCCCAAACCTAAAGTGACGATTTTTTGCAGGGCAGTTACTGCCAAAACTTTTGTCAGTGTCATGGTGATAACAATCCCTGCCACTATTAAGATCTCCGTTAACAATTGCATGTTTTCCAGTTCCTTTTTTGTCATCAACACGGAAAACGCATTTTGATCGGAGTATTTTTTCTGTTCCTCCACGCTTAATTTTTTTCCTTGTATCAAATCATTTATCGTTATGTCCAATTCATCACATAATGGATGAAACAAGGATAAATCCGGCATATTCCTTCCGTTTTCCCATCTGCTGATTGATTTGGATGTCACGCCCAATTTTTCTGCCAACTGCTCTTGTGTCAAATTTTTTTCTTTTCTGCAGCTTGCAATAAATCTTCCAATTTGAATTTGATCCATAAAATCATCCCTTTCTAAAAGAAATTTTATGGTTTCTGAAACAAAAATAACAGGACATGATCCGAGAGTGGAAAAATTCATATACAGTCGTTCCACAAAATAACATTTTTCTGTTCCTGTTGTACAAGCTTTCTATTTCTCATCATGAAAAATATTGACAGCGATCTCGTTTAACTCCGCTGTCAATTCTTTAATCCTCTCATTCATGTTCCAAACGGCGTCTTCACTTAAAACCCCCGCTTTGATCCGCTCTATTTTGCCGCTGTCAAAATCTTCTACATCCCGAAACCATTCTTGACTGCCGTAATAAGCGTTGATCTCTTTTATCGCGTTTTCTTCCTCTTTGAGCTGGTCTATGGCCGTTTCCAACGCGGAAAGAATATTCAGGACCCTATCCAATTTTTCTTCATTTTTTTTGATATTTTCTATCATGCTATTCTCCAAAGCTTCGATCAAACTTTCCGAAAAGTAAGTTCTTTGCGATCCGGTTTTCTATTTTCTAAAAATTCTTTACGATGATGTCTTCTACGCAGTCTGCCACGTTTTCATAACAATACGACGACTAAAAAAAGCCAAAGCCAGAAAAAGTTTTGGATATAAAATCAAAAAAGTTCAGTTCCATGCAGCAGTCTTCAAATATTTGTCAAATCGTTCGTATATTTGTCCATCTGCTCTATTATTTATTGTATTTCTATTTTTTTATTTCCACAATCTTTTTCTGTCTTTTTATGATCTGTGTTTTTATTTTTTAACAGGAAGTCTTCAGCTGATCCTGTAATGTCCGATGATCGCCTCTTGCCCGTATCGTTCCAAAACATCTTCTTCATAATGGATCTGTACGGGATTGGCATGATGGATCAAAAAAGGCACACCGTTTTTGTTCCTTTTGTCCGATATGATCCCGATATGCTTTTGAAACACAACAATATCTCCTCCCTGCCATTCTTCTATTTTGGAAAGATCGGTCGTAAGGGAGATACTGTGGTTTTGAAAATAGACATTTAAATTTTTCACTCTTCTGAAATCGATCTTTTTATCCGGAGACGAAACAGAATAGTTTTCTTTGTTCTTTATGATGTCTTCATTTACCAGTTCCATCAGATCATATCCCGCGCCTTTTAAGCCAAAAGCCACCACGTCGGTGCAAACCCCGTATCCATCGTCCGGATAACCCGATTCATAATATTTGCTTTTATATTTCGGTTTTGTTTTGATATATTTTCTTACGTTTTCCAAGAGATCGGTCTGATCGTCTATCCCGTCTTGATCTTTGTCCACACTGCTGAAATAGGTCTCAATATGAAAATCTTGGTTCGTATACTGCCCATGGGGAAAGATGTTATATCGATAGAGCGCTGCCAGAGCGATCAAGATCAATAGGATCCCAAAAGCGATTCGAATTTTCTTTTTCATGTTTTCCTCTCCTCGCATCCGTGTTATCTGCAAGCAGTTTCCTTTTTTCTTTTTTATCCTATCCGGAACAAATCCTTTGGAATTTCCTCCGGATAAGATAAAAATGGGGCAATTTTGCCCCATTTTTCTGTATCATTATCTTTTTTCTTTGATTCTGGTTGCTTTTCCTCTCAAAGCTCTCATATAATACAATCTGGATCTTCTTACTTTGCCTTTCCGTACCAAAACGATCTTTTCTACTTTTGGTGAATGCACATGGAATGTTCTTTCCACGCCAACGCCGTTAGAGATCCTTCTGACTGTTACCATTTTATTGATACCGGTTCCTCTGGATTTTAAAACATAACCTTCAAAGACCTGTATTCTTTCCCGGTTACCTTCTTTTACTTTAAAATGAACCTGCAGTGTATCCCCGGTTTGAAATTCTGGAACATCATCTTTT
>JAEEYS010000127.1 GCA_016288255.1 Bacillota bacterium | reverse complement strand
TTTTTGCCAGCTGCTGTCAGTCGATTTGGCATCATACCATACATGCGTATAAGGAGCGTTTCCTCCTGTGTGGGTTGCTTTGATGCTGAGCGCCTCACCCATTTTGCCGGAAGCTGTCGAAGGAATGCTCACAGATACCGCTGTTTCTGCCGCAGCCACGGTAATCTTGCAAACACCGGATTCCGCAGTCTTTCCATTCGCGTCGGTGACTCTGCACCAGCATTCCCATGCGCCTGCGGTAAAGGAAGGATTGTAGGTATTGTCATTGTCGCTGGACTTTGACCAGCTGCTGTCAGTCGATTTGGCATAATACCATACATATGTATAAGGAGCCTTTCCTCCTGTTACGGTTGCCTTGATGTTCATGATTTCATTTGCTTTGCCGGAAGCTGTCGCAGGAATACTGACTTTCAGTTCGGTCGTAGGCGCTTCGCCCATGCTGAAACTGATCCGTTTGCTGGAATTCATCATACGGGTCAAGATCGCTGCCACTTCACTCCGTTTGATATTGGATGCGGGACTGCAGTTATGTTTGGAGTCGACCCCCTGCAGGATCCCTACCCGATATAACTTATAAATAGAACTAGCCTGCGGGTGGCTCATCGGAACATCCGGAATAGACCCGTTCGCGATGGTGTTGATCTCACTCATGGCATAGCTTGGCAGAGCGTTGGCAAAAATTTCCATGTAGCCGGCTCTGGTGGCGGGTGCGTTCCAGCTATAGTCCTTGCTGATGATCCCTTTCTTTTTGCAATAATCCACATAAGTTTGATACCATGGCGTTCCGTTTTTTAATGTGACGGAACCGTCTACGTATCTTTGATTCATACAAGCTGCCAATTTGACC
This sequence comes from Bacillota bacterium, assembly GCA_016288255.1. Taxonomy (GTDB): domain Bacteria; phylum Bacillota; class Tb-RUG-66; order Tb-RUG-66; family Tb-RUG-66; genus Tb-RUG-66. Next base: position 16,210 of record JAEEYS010000127.1, on the reverse strand, counting down.
GCTTCCGCATAGGTCAAATTCGCATCCGGTTCATAGGTTGTCGTTGTTTTCCCATTGATCAGGTTGGTTTCATAAGCTGTTTTGATATCATCGTAATACCATGCGCTTGTTGCCACATCGGTAAACGGTAGATTCGCAGCCAGTGCCATGGAAGGTATCAGTCCCACAACCATGATCACACAAAGTAAAATACTCAACACTCGTTTTTTCAAAATTTTCCCCTCCTAAATTATGAAATGAGTAACAAGCAAGTCCCTATTTGGCATTTTTGATTTGCTTATCTATTTTTATTATAGCAAAGCGATTCACACAATACAAACAACAAAAGGCTTTTTTTGTTTCTAAAAGAAACAAAAATTTGACATAGAGGATCTTCTATCGGATTTTTTTGCTTTTTTACTTTTTCTGTACAAAAAAAGAAACCGGAATTTCCGGTTGTTCACAAAATGGTGGGGGCAACAGGGCTCGAACCTGTGACCCCCTGCTTGTAAGGCAGATGCTCTCCCAGCTGAGCTATGCCCCCACTTTGGTGACCCCATCGGGAATCGAACCCGAGTTACCGGCGTGAAAGGCCGATGTCTTAACCGCTTGACCATGGGGCCCTATGTAGTTTTATAAAAAAGATGGTAGCGGCGACTGGATTCGAACCAGTGACCCTACGGGTATGAACCGTATGCTCTAGCCAACTGAGCCACGCCGCCATATAAAATTGGTGGCGGGGATAGGACTTGAACCTACGACCTTCGGGTTATGAGCCCGACGAGCTACCAACGACTCCACCCCGCGACAATAAAAAAATGGCTTTGCTTCACTTCAAAGGACATTTCTTAAGCCATAATCATATTATAGGGAAAATCCCATTACCTGTCAAGCGCTTTTAAAAGTTTTTTTATTTCGGCTTGCTTTTCAAAACCGCTTTTAGTATTTACCGAAAGTTTCAAAATATACGCTGCTTTCTCTTTTTGCCTTTTTCGTATAGAAATCTGCAAAAAGGAAAGAATAAAGGTGGAATCATTCACATTTCATCAATAAAGGAGTGGATCCATATTGGATAAAACAGCATTGGTATTAGTCATTATCGGCGCCATCAACTGGGGCCTGATCGGGTTTTTCAACTTTGATCTGGTGGCAAGTATTTTTGGCGGGCAGGCTGCCCTGATAAGCAGGATCATTTATGCTTTGGTGGGGATCGCGGGCCTGTACTGTATCACTTTGTTGTTTAAAAAAATTACCGCCTACGAAGCTTAAGATTTTAAGCGACAAAGAAAATAAAAGAGCCTTTCTCTCTTTTGCGGATTTTGGAAAACAGAGAAAGGCTCTTTGCTTTTCTGAGCAAATAAAAACAGATGCCCCCGGCATCTGTTTCTTTCCGATTCATTCTTTTTTTATTCTTCTTTGCCGCTGTCCACAAACACTTCTTCGCCTTCTCGAATGAGCCCCAGTTCTTTTCTGGCGATGGCTTCTATATAATCGTCTTTATTCAAGTTTTCCAATTCTTTGTTGAGCTTATCCTGTTTTTCTTCCACAACGGCTTTTTCTTTGTTCAAATCGCCGATATTCCCTTTGATCTTGTTCATGGTCGCTGTTTGATTAAAAAAGATCAAACCGGCATAAATTGCCAAAACGATATAAACCACTGTTCTGATTTTCATCTTTGGTCCTTTTTTTCGTTGTTCTTCTAATTTTTCTCGAACCATTGGCATTTACACCTCCCATATCCGCAAATTCCTATATATTCCCATTTTACGCCTTCTTATACTGATATGACAAGGGAAATTTTTTATTTTTTTTGAAATGTGCCTTTTTTGACCGGCGGATCAGCCGCTCTACCCCCCGCATTCCCAGCAAAAGCGCCAAAAAATGATACGCTCTTAGGGTAGAAAAGGCGCCAAAGATCAAAACCGGTATCGTTATTGCGGTATAAACTATCCAAAATAAGATCTGGAACCATTCTTTTCTTTTTTTCCATTTTCCCGCGGGCATCATCATCTCATACAAAAGGCCTCCCACAAGGCCCCAAAAGAAAGAGGCGCAAAAAGAAAAAATTTGTTCTTTTACCATCTGTCAAGCCACCTTGTTTCTTTTTTCGGCTATTTGAACCATTTGCCCAAACCGCCTTTTTGCTTTTTTAAAACAGAACTGTCCTCATATTGCAGACTTTTGATTTCTCCGGTGACAGCCAGTTCTTTCTTTTCCAGATCCAAACTTTCAATGAACAGATTCTGCCCTTTGATCTCCAGCATCCCCATGACGGTTTTGGTTTTGATCAATACTTCATTGAAATGATATACTTTTTCAATGCCGCCGATATGAAGTCTCTTTCTGTTTACTAAACAGAGCTCATGGTTGACAGGCGCTTCTTTTCCCCTATCCTTTTCTTCGGTTTTTCCCATAGAGATCCCCCTTATCCTTTATTGTCATTATTACCATCAGTTTATGCCAAAAAAGGGGGATTTAGACTAATCCAGTATCTCATACATCCATTTTGCTTCTTCTTTTTTAACGGTTTCCTTTAAGCTCAGCACTTTTACCTTCACAGTCTGCGGCCCGTAGACCAGTTCCAAAATATCTCCTATCTTCAACTGATCGGAAGGTTTTCCCACTTTTCCGTTGATGAGCACTTTTCCCTGATCCGACACTTCTTTTGCCACTGTCCGCCGCTTGATCAATCGGGAAACTTTCAAATATTTATCCAGTCTCACTTTTTTCTCCTTTTCTCCCACTTATTTTTATCTTTTTCTATCAAATTCTATCAAAATAAAAAAACGGACCTTAAAAAGACCCGTTTATCTATAATCCAATTCAAAAGCGTCTACTTATTATGCATTCACTTTGTCTTTGATTGCTTTTCCTGCTTTAAATACCGGAATAGATTTTTCAGCAACATTGATCACTTCACCGGTTCTCGGGTTTCTACCGGATCTTGCTTTTCTTGTTTTTACTTCAAATGTACCAAAACCAACTAAAACTACTTTTTCTCCATCCACCAAAGCTTCTTCTACTGTTTCGATAAAACTGTCCACTACTTTATTCGCATCTTTTTTAGTCAAGCCACTCTTTTCAGAAATTTTAGCCACTAATTGTGTTTTGTTCATTTTACTTCCTCCTTTAATAATGCTGCTTCATCTTTTGCATTATTATCCTTGATCTTTATTTTTTGATTTTACCCCAGTAAGCGTCCATTTCTCCCAAAGAAAGATCTTGTATCTTTTTATGATCTTCCTCGATTTGCTTCTCCATGCGGTAAAATCTTTCAATAAACTTATTATTACTATATATCAAAGCTGTTTCACAGTCAATAGATAAAAATCTTCCCACGTTTACTAAAGTGAATAAAATATCTCCCAGTTCCTCTTCCATGGACTCTTGACTGCCCTTTTGATACGCTTCCATGAACTCTTCCACTTCTTCGGTCAGTTTCTTCACCGCGTCTTCGGGATCATCCCAGTCAAAGCCCACTGATCTTGCTTTCTTTTGGATCTTCTTTGCTTTCAAAAGCGCAGGATACGCGTCGGGGATCCCGTCAAAGAGGCCTTTTTCTTTTTTATTCCCTTTTTCCTCTTTTTTGATGTTTTCCCAATTGACCAAAACTTCTTCCGTATCCTTTACGGAAACCGTTCCGAACACATGGGGATGCCGCCGTATCATCTTTTGACAGATCTCGGTGGTCACATCTTTGATGGAAAAGAGTCCTTCTTCCTGCCCGATCTGACTGTTCATGGCAACATGTAAAAGAATGTCTCCCAACTCTTCATACATATTGAAAATATCACCCTTTTGTGCCGCGTCCACATATTCATAGGTCTCTTCTATGATCTGCGGCAGAAGGCTTTCATGGGTCTGCTCCTTATCCCATACGCAGCCGTGTTCTCCTCTTAGGATCGCCACCACCGTCAGCAGATCTTTCATATGATAGCCGTTTCGGTTCAGCAAATCCGCCTTGGGAATATAGATGCTGGTCAAATGATCTATTTTAGAAAGCCGATCCAATTCATAAAGCGGCACGGTTTCGATCTGTTCCTCTTCTGTGCCCAATCCCCGCATCACTGTAATCGGCATGGCGTCTTCATACATCTCCAACAGTTTCAGCTTCGTCTCCGAAGCGGTAAACTGATCATATACCTGCGTAATGAAGGTATGCTGATCGGGATCTATGTCCATGACATCCATCCGCAGCGCGTCCAACAGCAAGATCCCTTCCGAGGGATCGATCTTTGCCTTTTCCATCATGAGATCCAAAAAGCTGACACCGGACACGATCTCCAAAGAAAGAAGCCCCTCTTTTTCGTATTCTATCAGCTCTTCCACCGTTTTTTCCGCTACCATGGGACTGCCCGGCACGACATAAAGAATGGTTTGCTCTTCTTTTGCCTTTTCTACCAAACATTTTGCTATTTTTTGATACAATACGTCAAAATCCTCTTCCTCTTCATACAAACTGTCAAAGGAAGTATAGGATATCCCTTCTTTGTCCAAAAACTGCACAGTGGGATGGATTTTTGTTCTCAAATAAATGGGGAATTTCCCTTCTTTTAAAAGCCGATAGGCTTTCAAAGTCAAAAATTCTTCTTTCCCGGGGCCCATCCCCAATACAATGATCTTATTCATCTTCTTCACTCTCGCTTTTAAAGAGGTTGATTCTTTCCAGTTTTGCCACCCGTTCTTCTTTCATACCGGGAAGCATCAAGAGTTCTCTTCTTTCCAAGAATTTGAAGTGAAGCACGATATAGAAATAAATAACGACAGCGATCAAAATGGATAACAGCGTAGCCATATCCGCTCCGTGAGAGATGCCGCCCAATACACTCTTTAATCCATAATAAGCGCCTATGGTGCAAACGCCCATGATCAAAGACGCCACAAGCGGTTTTAAGATCAGGTCTTTTCCGTTCATTTCCCATTTCGCGTATTTTCTGACAGCCAGCAGGTTCAAAATAGACGCTACGCCGTAGCCGCCCACACTGCCCAGAGCCGCCCCTAAAATATTCAAAGACGGGACCGCTACCAAAACATAGTTTAGGCACGTTTTGGTCAAGACCCCGAACAACAGGTTCCTAACAGGGATATTGACGTGGCCCAGCCCCTGCAAGATACCGGCGCAGGTCTGATTCAATGTCAAAAATACCACCGTAAAGGCCATGACTGCCAAAGGTTTTCCGCCGAACGGATCTCGATACAAAAGAGTGCAGATAGGCGTTGCCAAAACAAACATCCCGATCGTACAAGGCATCCCTACCAAAAACGTGAATTTGATCCCGGTAGAAATGTTCTTGGAAGCCAATTTTCTGTTCTTCAGTGCCATTGCCTCTGCGATAGCCGGCACCAAGCTGGCCGACAGCGCGATGGTAATGACCGGCGGGAAATTCACCAAAGCCCCTGCGTAAGAGGACAAATAGCCATACAGTTCCTTTACCCTGGTCAAAGTCATGCCTTCGATGGTCATGAGTCTGGTATTGATGACCATGGTATCGATGGTGCTCATGCAAGGCACGATCATGCCCCCCAATGTGATCGGAAGAGCGAACAAAATGACGTTCTTCATAATGGTCAAAGAACTTTCTTCATATGTACTTTCCGTGGTCTCAAAGAAAGTCTTGAAATTTTTTCTTCTTTTGAAATAGATGAAAAGCAAAGTCAAAAGGCCGAACAGACCGCCGAAAGCCGGTCCCGAAGCAGCCCCTGCCGCCGCGTGGTCCACACTGATCGGAAGAAAGATCCATACCATTGTAAAGATGGCAATGACTCTGAAGACCTGTTCCACGATCTGAGAAATGGCGGAAGGCGTCATATCCTGCAATCCCTGGAAAAACCCTCTGAACCCCGACATGATGGATACAAAGAATACCGCCGGCGCGATCGCTTTGATCGCCATACCCGCAACCGGGACTTGGATAACATGCGTCGCATAATAGTCCGCGCCCAAATACAAAAATGCGGAAAAGAACAGTCCGATAAAGAACAATAATACAAGCGAGACTTTAAATACGCGAAAACTTCCTTTGTTATCATTGACCGCGATCCGCTCTGCCATCAATTTTGATATCGCGGTAGGGATCCCCGCGGTAGAGATCGAAAGCAGTAAAGTATAGATAGGATATGCCATCTGGTAAGTCCCCATACCTTCTGCGCCTACCCATGGGTTTAAAATGATTCGATATACGGAACCAATGATTTTTACGATCAGGCCTGCCGCCGACAAAATCATGGCTTCCTTCAAAAAATTGGTTTTTCTCTTTTCTTCCAATACACTCATCCTCTCCAGCCTAAAAACCTATTTCATTTTATCCCTTTTTGGGTAGATTTGTAAATAATAAAACGGTAATTTTTCATACCGTTTTATTATTTATCCCATTTTAGACCATCCTCTTCTATTTTTCAACTATTGTTCCATTTGTTTTGCCAAAAATCCGGCTGCTGTCTCCGCTAATTTCTTTTCCAGATCACCGATTTTTGTCTTTCGGTCTTTCGCGATCAAAATCACGGTGCCGATAGGGTCTCCTTCCGCCACGATGGGCGCGACTACCTGAGAAGAAAACTGCTGATCCCCCTGCCCGTCTTTTAAGATAGAGATCCCTTTCATCCCCTCTTCTTCAGAAAAGATCCTGCTCCTTCTGCTTTCCATGATCTCTTCTATATCTTCACTGATGGATTTTTCTAAAAATTCTTTTTTGGAAATGCCGCTTACCGCGATAATGGTATCTCGGTCAGAAATGAGCGCGATATGGCCGGATGTTTCGCTTAAGGATTCCGCGTATTCTTTTGCGAATTCTCCCAACTCGCCGATAGGAGAATATTTTTTTAAGATCACTTCTCCTTCCCGGTCGGTAAAGATCTCCAAGGGATCCCCTTCTTTGATCCTTAAGGTCCTTCTGATCTCTTTCGGTATGACAACGCGTCCCAAATCGTCGATCCGCCTTACGATCCCTGTCGCTTTCATATAACTTTCCTCCTTTGCTGGTTGTTCTTCTGTTTTATCTTAAAATAGAAACATATTTTTTCTTTAGTATTATTCTCAATAATATTCTAATTATTCCATGGAATTGTTTGATTGAAACCGCTTCCATGCAAAAATGCGCTGATCTCGGATTCCTGTCGGCTGCATCCCGCTTAAAAAGTTCTGTTGAAAATAAAACAAAAAATAAGGCGGGAATGATCCCGCCTATAAATAGGAGTGTATTTATTTTTTTATGATCCCGGCCGCGTAAAGGATTATCATAATTGGAGCCGCCACGATAGTCAATATTAGTTTGAAAACGTTGTAAACCGTTGCGCCTACACCTATCGCAATAGTATTTTGTTCGGCTTTTGTGAGTGCTTCCTTGCCTTTTTGCTCCTGGGCCTTTTTCAGTGCGTGGGCAATCAGAAAAACCGCTATCATTGGGGACGCCGCAAATAATACCGCGACCCACCACAAAAATGTCAACATGTTTTTATTCCTCCTCTTCCCATCGTTCGATCCTATATGATTTTGAACTCATTTTCTTTATACTTTCTTCTTTAAAAATAATATTACACCCAAATATGTCCAATAAAACGGACTTTTATCCCTTTTTATTTTTTAAATTTAAAACCTGTCGTGCCCAACAAGATCGTTATAGGGAAACAGATAATTGACAAGATCGCCATCATAATGGTATAAGCTGTATAAAAAACTTTTTCTTCTTTCTTTCTATCCGCTTTTCCGTTTTTCTCTTGAACACAAGCCCAAAGACCTATCAACCCTAAGATAATCAATGGTATATTTAACATGTTTTGATTCCTCCTCTTCCCATCATTCGATCCTATATGATTTTGAACTCATTTTCTTCATACTTTCTTCTTTAAAAATAATATTACGCCCAAATATGTCCAATAAAACGGACTTTTGCTCTTTTGGATTTTTTTGAGGAACTTTTCTGTTACAAGGTCGTCTATAGAAGAGAATATGCTTTTTATAAAAAAGGAGGATAGCTTATGAAAGGAAAAAAGCTCATTTCTTGTATTTTGTGCCTATCCTTATGCTTCTGTTTTGTTCTAAACGTTTTTGGGGAGGCAGAAAATACCAAGGAAGACCCAAAAGAATTGGAAGAAATGATCGTTGCGGTAAAAAGTCAGCTTGATATACCGGAAACTTACACCAAATTCGATTATGACAGCTGTGAAACACAAAACGGCAGAGAATATACATTGTATTGGCGAAATGAAGGAAACGATCGGATCACCGTATCCATTGACCAAAAGAAACACATCTTAGGATACTTTTCCGTTAAAAACAATGAAACCAACTCCATTGCCATTCCGAAGCATACCAGAGAAGAAGCGCTCAATAAAGCCAAAGAATTTATTCGTAAAATAGCGCCGGATGCTTCCGATAAAATGGTTTTACGCGAAAACACCAATTATTATACTTATGGACAAAAATATGATTTTTCTTTTTACAGAATAGAAAATGACATTCCTTATTATGACAACGGGATCGAGATCAGCGTTGATTATACTACGCTGGAGATCAAAAACTTCCAGATCCGGTTTGATTATGACATGGAATTTAAAAAGCCGGAAAATATCATAAGCAAAGAAAAGGCGTTATCCATCATCAGAGAAAATTTCACGCCAAAACTGCAGTATCTTGTAAACTATGAACCGTTTTACGGGGACGAAGACCGGAACAAACCGGCCAAAGCTTATTTGGCCTATGTTTTGGAAGACACTTACATCGCGGTCGATCCCATAAGCGGAAAACTTTTGGAAAAAAATGCCGATTGGGAAAAGTATTCTAACGGCGGCGGGGCAGAAACGGAAGACGCTTCCTCCACCAATCAAAACGCCGAAGGCAGCAAACAGATCACTTTCAGCGCGGAAGAGCTAAAAGAGATCCAGGAATCGGAAAAACTGTTCAAAGTGGCGGACATCGACGCGCTGTTAAAAAGAAATCCTTATTTGGCGTTGGATCAAAACTATAAAATCTCTCATTCCTATTTGCACAAAAATACGGGTTATAACAATTACTATGCTTGGCATATCGAGTATATCGGCAAGGTCGAAAAAGAAAGCTTTGAAAATCCTTATGTTTATGTCACCGTAGATGCCAAAACCGGCGAGATCCTGTCCTATTATCAGTCCGAAAAGGATTATGATTCTTTAGGAAAGATCCCAAAAGCCAAATTTACGGAAGAACAAAACAAAGTGACTGCCGAAAACTTTTTAAAAGAAAATACGCCGGCTAAATTAAAAGAAGTTTCTTATAAAACTTCTGCTCCGGATTATTACTACAGCAAAGAAGACAGCTATCCTATTTCTTATTCTTATACTTACGAACGGCTTTATGACAATATCCCCATGCCCGACAACAACTTAAGGGTCACCGTAAGCAGTCAAACCGCAAAGATCACCTCTTACTATTCCAATTGGTTTGACAACGTTGACTTTGAGTCCAAAGCGGGGATCGTCAGCCAAAACGATGCCATGAGCACCATTTTGGAAGGAAATCAAGCGGGACTGCAATATGAATCCTACTATACTTATTTTTATGACACAGCGGGAAGTAAAGCTACCATCGAAGAAGAATACGGAGAATACATTGAAACTCCCGGTCCTTTATCCGTCGTCACACCCAGATTGGTTTATTGTCTGAATCCCGTGACCTCTTTTATCGTAAAAGCAAGAACCGGAAAACTGATCCGTTTCTGGTCCGGAGAAGAAGTCTCTCTCAGCAGAAAAACCGCTTATACCGATATGGAAAACCACTGGGCCAAAGAGATCGCCGATACCCTGTTGTCTATCGGCATCGGGTTTGAGGAAGATGCCTTAAAGCCAAATACAGAAGTTCGTCAAAAAGAATTCCTTTATCTTCTTTTAAAATCCAATACAGGCTATGCGGTCGTGAACCAAATGGACGGACTGTCTGTTCCCTCCAACCAAAATGCTCTTTATAGGCAGCTTTTGGATCTGGGTTATATCTTAAAAGAAGAAATCGATCCGGAATCCGCCGTTACCAGAATCGACGCGGCGAAGTTCATGATCCGGGCTTTGGGACTGGAAAAAGCCGCTAAGATACCGGACATTTATACCACTGCCTTTACGGACGGCAGCGCCATTTCCAAAGAAATGTTGGGCTACGCGGCCATCATGCAGGGACTAGACATTATCCGGGGAGATGAAAAGAAAAACTTCTATCCGCAAAAGTCCGTTACCCGCGCGGAAGCGCTCTCTATGATCTATCATTTTATCCAAAACGGAAAATAGTATTTTCACACCTATCAAAAAAGAAAAGACGGAACGGATTCCGTCTTTTCTTTTTTGATGTTTTTTATAAAAACGCTTCTTTTTATTCTCTTTTTTAAACACATCTATCCCTTATTTATTCCTTGATCTCAAAGGCATTCAATTTCTTTGCCAAAAGCTCATTGACCACCTTGGGATTGGCTTTGCCGCCGCTTTGGCGCATGACCTGTCCCATAAAGAAGCCCAGCGCTTTTTTGTTCCCGTTTTGAAAATCCCGAACGGACTTGATGTCTTTTCCGATCACTTCATCTATGATCTTTTCCAATTCCGACACATCGGAGATCTGCACAAGGCCTTTTTCGGCAATGATCGTTTTCGGCTCTTTCCCCGTCAAAAACATTTCTTCAAACACTGTCTTGGCGATCTTGCCGCTGATGGTCCCGTCTTCGATCAAATTCAACATGGAAGCCATGTCTTTCGCAGTCACGGCACAATCGGAAATTTCCTTGTTTTCGCTGTTTAAAAGCCGCATGAGATCGCCCATGACCCAGTTGCTGATCACTTTTGCTTCTCCGCGGAATTCTTTTGCCGTATCTTCAAAAAACTGGGCCAATTCTTTTTCTCCCGTAATGATCCCCGCGTCATATTCCGGCAGCTGGTAGGTTTCCATAAACCGTATCTTTTTCTTTTCCGGCAGCTCCGGCATAGAAGCCTTTGCCTCTTTGATCCAGTCGTCGCTGATCTCTACCGTAACCAGGTCCGGATCGGGAAAATACCGATAATCATGGGCTTCCTCTTTGCTTCTCATGAGCACGGTCTTTTGGGTGTTCACGTCAAACCGTCTGGTTTCCTGTGTCACTTTTTCGCCGGAATCCAAAAGGAGTTTTTGTCTGGCCATTTCATGCTCTATCCCTTTTGCGATCCATTTAAAAGAGTTTAGATTCTTCAGTTCCGTTTTGGTGCCGAAAGTTTCCTGCCCATAAGGGCGAAGGGAAATATTGGCGTCGCAGCGAAGCGACCCTTCTTCCATTTTGACATCGGATACATCAATGTATTTTAAAATATTTCTCAGCTGCATCAAATATTCTCTCGCTTCTTCGGGAGAGCGCAGATCCGGCTCCGATACGATCTCGATCAGAGGCACCCCGGTTCGATTCAAATCGATCAAGGAGCTTGTAGGGTCGCTTTCATGCAGGAGTTTTCCCGCGTCCTCTTCCATATGGATACGGGTGATCCCGATCCTTCTGACTTCTCCGTCCACCGTGATATCGATATAGCCGTGTTCTCCGATAGGCTTATCATATTGTGAGATCTGATAAGCTTTCGGTAGATCCGGATAAAAATAATTCTTACGATCGAACTTTGTTTCCTGGTTGATCTTGCAGTTTAACGCCAAAGCCGCCTTTAAAGCGTAATCCACTACTTTTTTATTGAGTTTTGGCAATACCCCCGGCATCCCCAGGCAAATAGGGCAGCATTGGGTATTGATCTCCTGTCCGAATTTGGTAGAGCAGCCGCAGAAGATTTTAGACGCAGTTGCAAGCTCTACATGGACTTCCAATCCGATCACGGTTTCGTATCTCATCTTCTCGCCCCCTTTGTCGTATCGAAACACACCTCTTGTTCCACGGCAAAAGCGGTCTTGAGTACGGTTTCTTCATCAAAATGTCTGCCGAAGATCTGTAATCCCACCGGCATATTTTCACTGAATCCTATAGGCACGGAGATCCCCGGCACCCCTGCCATATTGGCCGGCACCGTATAAACGTCCAGCAAATAGTCTTCCATGGGATCCTTTGCCGCCTGGAACAGTTTTCCCGCTGTGGCAGGCGCCGTAGGCCCTACGATCACGTCATAATCCGCAAACACTTTGGCAAAATCTTCTTTGATCAAGGTCCTTACTTTTTGCGCTTTTAGATAATAAGCGTCATAATAGCCAGAGCTTAAAGCAAAGGTGCCCAGCATGATCCTTCTTTTGACTTCTTCTCCAAACCCTTCGCTGCGGGACGCTTCATACAGATCGATCAGATCTTTATATTCTTTTGCTCTCACCCCATAGCGCACGCCGTCATAACGCGCCAGATTGGAGCTGGCTTCCGCCGGCGCAATGATATAATAAGCGGCGATCCCGTATTTCGTGTGAGGCAGGCTCACTTCTTCCACTTTTGCGCCCAGCTTTTCCAAATATCCCACTGCTTTTAGTATCTCTTCTTTTACCCCGGGATGAAGCTCTTCACCAAAATATTCTTTCGGCAGCGCCACCTTTAATCCCTTGATGTCACCCGTTAACGCCTTGGTATAATCCGGCACGGAACAGTTGACGGAAGTGGAATCCATGGGATCATATCCCGCGATCTCATTTAAGACCAAAGCCGCGTCCTCCACGCTTCTGGTAATGGGCCCGATCTGATCCAAAGAAGAAGCAAAGGCCACCAAACCATAGCGGGAGACCCTTACGTAAGTGGGCTTTAATCCCACAACGCCGCAATATGAAGCAGGCTGACGGATGGAACCGCCGGTATCCGACCCCAAAGCGTAAGGGATCTCTCCCGACGCCACTGCCGCCGCGCTGCCGCCGCTACTGCCGCCGGGTGTTCTGGTCAGATCATAAGGATTTTTGGTTGGTTTCATGGCAGAATATTCTGTCCTGGAACCCATGGCAAATTCATCCAAATTCAGTTTTCCCGTTAAAACGGCCCCTCTTTCTTTCAGCCGCGCCGCCATGGTGCCGTCATAAGGCGGAATAAAGTTTTCCAATATCTTGGAAGCGCAGGTCGTCCGTATGTCTTTTGTCACCATATTGTCTTTTAAAGCCATCGGGATCCCTTTTAAAGGAGAAGCGTATGTATCAAAAGCCTGATCCACCTTTTTCGCTTCCTGCAGGGCTTCTTCTTCGCAAATCGTCAGAAAGGCGTCGATATCCTTTTCTTTTTCTTTGATGTTTTTAAGCGTTTCCGCGGTCAATTCTTTCGCTGTCAGTTCTTTTTTTTGCAGCATTTCAGATAGCTGTCTGATGGTTTGTTTTTGAAATTCCAATTTTTCTGCCTCCCATCTTAGCTTTCTATGATCTTCGGCACTTTAAAACCGCCCGATTCTTCCGCAGGCGCGTTTTTCAGCACGTCTTCTCTGCTTAAGGTATAATCCCAAACTTTATCTTCCCGCAGCGCGTTTTTTAAAGGCACGGGATGAGAAGTGGGTTCTATGTTCTCCGTATCCAGCTCATTTAAGAGTTCCGCATAGTTCAACACGTCATTCATCGCTCCCAAAAAAGCGGTCTTTTCCTCTTCCGTGAATTTCAAACGGGCCAGTTTTGCCGTATGTTCCACCGTTTCCATCGTTACTTTCATTGTGTTTCTCCTTTATTTTCCCATCAGATCGGCTCTTTGCTCCTTTTTGCGCACTAGCCGAACTTTGTATTCAAAAAAGCCAAAAGCTTCTTTTTTGCCATGTTGCCTTTTTTCTATTCTTCTATCAGACTAAAAAGTCCCTCTTCGTCCAAGATCGGGATATTTAACGCCATCGCTTTATCGTATTTGGAGCCGGGATCTTCTCCCGCCACCACATAATCCGTCTTTTTGCTGACGGAAGAAGTCACTTTGCCTCCGTTGTCCTCGATCTGTTTTTTTGCCTCGTTCCTGGATAAATGGGGCAGCGTGCCCGTCAGGACAAAAGTCTTGCCTTCCAAACGCAAAGATTTTTTCTCTTCGGTTTCTTCCGTCATATTGATCCCGCAATTTTTCAGTCTTTCTATGATATCATGATTACGCTCATTTTGGAAGAAACTGACGATGCTTTCCGCCATTTTGTCTCCGATCTCCGGTAAAGCGGACAATTCTTCCGCTGTCGCTTCTTCCAAATTCTCCAAAGTCAAAAAGTGCTCTGCCAGAAGTGCGCCCGCTCTGACCCCGATCAAAGGGATCCCCAAAGCCGCCAGCAAGCTGTGAAGGGGTCTTTTTTTGCTTTCCGCAATGGAATGGAGCAGGTTTTCCACTGATTTTTCTCCCATTCTTTCCAAAGGGATCAATTCTTCATAGGTCAAAGTATAAAGATCCGCGATATCCTGTATCAGCCCTTCTTTTAAGAGCTGTTCCACTACCTTAGGCCCCAATCCGTCAATATCCATAGCTGTCTTGGAAACGAAATGCTCGATGCCCCGCCTGATCTGCGCCGGGCAGGAAAATTCGTTGACGCATCTGACCGCCGCTTCCGATTCTTCTCTGACTACCGGGAACCCGCATTCCGGGCAGGTTTTCGGCATCTCAAAAGGAACAGCGTCTTTTGTTCTGTCCTCTGTTTCCACCCGCACCACTTCCGGAATGATATCTCCCGCTTTTCTGACATAGACCATATCGCCCACGCGGATATCTTTTTCTTTGATATAATCCTCGTTATGCAGGGTCGCCCGCATTACCGTGGTCCCTGCCAGTCTTACCGGCTCCAGATTCGCCGTGGGCGTCAAAACTCCCGTGCGCCCCACCTGCACCGTGATCGACAACAGTTTTGTCTTTTTTTCTTCTGCCGGGAATTTATAAGCAACCGCCCATTTGGGCGCTTTGGCCGTATAGCCCAAAGCTTCCTGTTCCTTGAGCCGATTGACTTTGACCACGATCCCGTCAATATCATAAGGAAGCCCTTCCCGTTTTTTCTGAAACTCCTTGCAGTAGGAGATCACTTCTTCTATGGTCTTGCAAAGTCTGATATTTTCATTGACGGGAAACCCCTGTTCTTTTAAAAACAGCAGGCTGTCATAGTGTGTCAGAAAAGTTTTTCCCTCAGAAGACCCTATATTGTATAAAAAGAGTTTTAACTGTCTTTTTCTGGCGATCTTGGGATCCAGCTGCCTTAAAGAACCGGCGGCCGCATTTCTGGGATTGGCAAAAAGCGGCTCTCCTTTTTCCGCTCTTTCTTTGTTCAGCTTTTCAAAAGAGCTTCTGGGCATATACACTTCCCCTCTGACTTCCAGCAGAGGAAGCTTTGCCGGGATGGAAAGCGGGATCTCAAAGATCGTTTTTAAATTTTCGGTCACATCTTCTCCCACCGTGCCGTTTCCTCTGGTAGCCCCTTTCACAAAGAACCCGTTTTCATAGGTCAGCACGATAGCCAGTCCGTCTATTTTTAATTCCGCCACATAAGAAAACTCCTTTTCAAACCCTTGGTTTTCTTCCGCAAGCGTTTTTTTGACTCTATGATCGAATTCTTTCAATTCTTCAAAACTGTATCCGTTGTTTAGGCTGTACATCGGCGTGATATGCCTTACTTCCTGAAATTGACTTAAAGGCGCTCCTCCCACCCGCTGTGTGGGAGAATCCGGCGTCTTCAACTCCGGATAAGTTTCTTCCAGGCGGATCAATTCCGCCATCATCTCATCATACTGAAAATCCGAAATGACCGGCCGATCCAACACATAGTAATTGTAGCTGTGTTTTTCCAATTCTTTTTTCAGTTTCTCCGCTTTTTCCCGTATGGATCTCTCCATGGTCTTTTCTCCTTTCAGTTTCTTTCTTCTGCCTGTAGTATCTCTTTTTTCTATGCTTCTATGATCTTTTTTAAAGGTGCAAAGCTCAGATCCAATTTTTTCACGCCTATTGCAGCAAATTTCACTGTAACGATATTTTTTTCCACCTCTAAAACCGTGCCCATCCCAAATTTCGCATGGGTGACTTTATCCCCCGGATGAAAGCCGTAGGATAAGAAGATTTCCTCTTCTTCCGGCATTTCTCTTTCCGTTTTTTCTTCTTCAAAGAGGCTTCTGGGGATCTCTTCGATAAACCGGGAAGGCAGATTATAGCTTTTTTTACCAAACAGGTTTCTGGTGTTGGCATAGGTCAGATACAGCCTTTTTTCCGCTCTGGTGATCCCTACATAGCAAAGGCGCCGTTCTTCTTCCAGCTCATCTCTGGATACCGCGGAACGAGCCAGCGGAAAAAGTCCTTCTTCCATGCCCGTAATAAAGACAACGGGGTATTCCAGTCCCTTGGCGCTATGTAAGGTCATCAAGACCACTTTA
>JAEEYS010000126.1 GCA_016288255.1 Bacillota bacterium | reverse complement strand
CCTGGCACAAAGTTCCCGCTATCATGATCACAAAACCTGCCAAACTAAACAAAGTAACTTGCTCCTTCAAGAATACTCGTGTGAAAAATAAAGAAAGGAACGGCGTTAAAAAAGCTAAATTCGAAATTTTTACGACCGGTCCTGCCTTTAAAGCCATCGCCCAAGTCGTATAAGCGATCCCAAATACCAATATCCCATTCAAAGCGCATCCCAAAAGCTGATAGACCGAAGGGGTAGCGATGCCTTTCTCGATCCATAGCAAAATCACAAAGCACAAAAGAGAGGTAACGCCATAAAAATACATGATACTCAAGGATTTTTCTTCTTCTCTCTTTTTATTCAAAACATTGAACAGGCCATAGCACACGCTTGCGCCAACCGCATATATAACACCTAAAAAAGAAGAATCTTTTCCGTCTCCGCCGCTTCCCATGACCATGATGATCACACCTGCAAAGGACAGCAAAATAAAAAAAATCTCTTTTTTTGTCACTTTTTCTTTCAATATCCAAACAGAAAACAAAACCGTAAAAATAGGCCACAAATAATTGATCATAAAAGCTTCCTGCGCCATTAAAAGGTCCATTGCCGGTAGCAGCAGTATATTATAGAAAAAAATACCCAGCACACCCAAAAAGAAAAGCATCCCATGATCTTTTATCCCATAATGTCGAAACTGTCCCAGATTTTTTTGTTTGATATTATAGAAAAGCAGTGTCAAAAATGCGCATACCGAGGAAAAAAACAAAACCGCAGGGCTGGTCATACCACTGTTTAGCAGCAGTTTATTGAGCGTCGCTCCCAGCGCCCAACAAAAGACGGAAATCCCTGCAAGTATGTATGCTTTTCTCATTCTAAATCCTCCATTTTGCTGTATCATTATTCCACAAAATATCATAAATCAATCTTTAAAAAAAGTAAATTATATGGATGCACAAAATCTCTTTATGGCCTGTTTTTTATATCACGCCTCCCTTAGGGCATAGCTTTCCTTTTCCTTGATTATACCGTTTTACTTTGCTATAATCTGTATAAACAAAGCAAAGATCCAGCCTCTATTTTTGTTTCTGGTTTGCTGTATTGCCCTTTCATCTTTTGCAGACTCCATACATAAAACCTCATTATGGCAACTATGATAACATGATCAAATCAATATCACACTTACCATTACACTGCAATAATTTCTTATTTTTTAACGGAAAACGGGATCAAAAAGGGTAAGGCCCTTTGTATTCCCTAAAAACTTTCATTGGTTTAAACCATATCAATTATGTCATTTTTAGGAGGAAATGCTATGAAAACAAGTAAAAAGGCTCTGATAGGAATACTGATTTATCTGCTTATGATACTGGTCGTTCTTTCTGCCTGCGGAGAAAAGGATATCACGGTTTCCTTTGACAGTGACGGCGGAAGCTCTGTAGAAAGCATCACCCTAAAGGCAAATACCCCCATCAGTTTACCGGAAGCGCCGACAAAAGAAGGTTATTCTTTCGTTGGCTGGGTCATGGCAGATGACGATCAAACCGCGGTAGAAGACGGATATCAATTCCCTTCCGATACCACCGCTGTGACACTGCGCGCGGTATGGGAAGAAGAAAAAACAGAGGATGCAGACGTTGAACAAACAGACGAAAGCAGCGATACTGAAAAGACAGATGAAAACAACGATGCCCAAAAAGACGAGGAAGCTGTCTATACCGTTACCTTTGACAGCCGCGGCGGAACTTCGGTCAAAAAACAAGTGATCAGCGTCGACAAACCGATCCATCTGGGACAAAATCCCACCCGCGAAGGATATCGATTTGTCACATGGGAAGATAAATGGGGCATGCCCATCGGTCACGGACAGGAAGATACGGATGTTACACTGGATGTCAAGGCCGGCGATACCATCGAACTTTATGCCGTATGGGAAGAAGCCGAAGCAGGATCCTAATGTTTTTCATCGTTTCAACATAAAAAAAGCGCACCTTTGTTTTGAAACAAGGTGCGTTTTTTTGCATTTTGTGGTGCCTTGGGGCGGAATCGAACCACCGACACGAGGATTTTCAGTCCTCTGCTCTACCGACTGAGCTACCAAGGCGTATAAAACAGTCATGGTGGGGGCAACAGGGCTCGAACCTGTGACCCCCTGCTTGTAAGGCAGATGCTCTCCCAGCTGAGCTATGCCCCCACGACACCTTTATATTGTAATGGATTTCATACCATTTGTCAATTCTTTTCCATATTTAAAAATAACAAAAGGGATCTCTCTTAAGATCCCTTTTTCTCTCATGCAAACAACGTCTGCTTTAAGTCATTTATGAGTCTTTTCTGTTCCTTGCTTTTTGTCTTAATCCGTTATCCAAAATCCGTTTCCGTATCCGGATATTCTTTGGTGTGATCTCTATCAATTCATCTTCCGCGATAAACTCAATGGCTTGTTCCAAAGACAGTTCTTTATGCGGCACCAAACGCAGCGCTTCATCCGCGCCGGAAGACCGCATGTTCGTAATATGTTTTTTCTTGCAGACATTGACATTGATATCTTCCAATTTTTGCGAATATCCTACGACCATGCCTTCATATACCGGCACCCCGGGCCCGATAAAGAGGATCCCTCTTTCCTGCGCGTTATAAAGGCCGTAAGGTACAGAATCTCCCGTTTCAAAAGCGACCAAAGATCCCGAAAACCGTCTTGCGATATCCCCTTTATAAGGTTGGTACCCATCAAAGATGGAATTAAAGACCCCTTCTCCTTTGGTATCCGTCAAAAACTCATTCTTATACCCGATCAAACCCCGGGCAGGAATCAAAAATTCAATCCGCATACGGCTTCCCATATTGTTCATATGCAAAAGTTCGCCTTTTCTGCTTCCCATTTTTTCCATGACAGAGCCTACCGCGTCTGCCGGTACATCCACCAACAGCCGTTCCATCGGCTCGCACAAAACGCCGTCTATGGTCTTATACAACACCTTCGGTGTGCTGACCAAAAATTCATAGCCATCCCGCCGCATATTTTCCATCAAGATAGACAAGTGCATTTCACCTCGACCCGCTACTTTAAAAGCGTCTGAGGTATCCGTTTCCTCTACCCGCAAAGAAACGTCTTTTAAGGTCTCGCGGAATAAATAGTCCCGAATATGTCTGCTGGTCACATATTTTCCGTCCCTGCCGGCAAAAGGCCCGTCGTTTACGGAAAACGTCATTTCCATCGTCGGTTCGCTGATCTTGACAAAAGGGATCGGCTCCACATTCGTAACGGCGCACAAAGTATCGCCTATGGTAATATTTTCGATCCCGGAGAAACATACGATATCGCCCACAGTAGCCGTATCCACAGGGACTCTTGTCAATCCCTCTATCTGATAAATGTTGACGACCTTGCTTTTATAAGGCTCTTTGGCATGATGATAGTCGCAGACCACCACTTCTTGATTTTGTTTTAAGGTGCCCCGTTCGATCCTTCCAATGGCGATACGGCCCACATATTCATTATAGTCAATAGAAGAAACCAACATTTGCAGATCTTCTTCCGGTTCCCCTTCCGGTTTCGGGATATAATCTAAAATCGTATGGAACAGGTCCGATAGATCTTTTCCCTGTTCCGTAGGAGACATAGAAGCGGTTCCCGCTCTGCCGGAACAATACAAAATAGGGCTGTCCAACTGTTCTTCGCTGGCGTCCAGTTCCAAAAGAAGCTCTAAAACTTCATCTCCCACTTCATTCAATCTTGCGTCCTGCCGATCGATCTTATTGATCACAATAATGATACGGTGCCCCAATTCCAAAGATTTCTGCAATACAAACCGTGTTTGAGGCATAGGGCCTTCCGCCGCATCTACCAATAAAAGGACCCCATTCACCATTTTCAATACCCGTTCCACTTCTCCTCCGAAATCAGCGTGGCCCGGCGTATCAATAATATTGATCTTTGTTCCGTTATAATGAACAGAAGTATTTTTGGCTAAGATCGTAATGCCTCTTTCTCTTTCAATATCATTAGAATCCATTACCCGTTCTTCCACTACCTGATTCTGGCGAAAAGAACCGCTTTGTTTCAGCATTTGGTCTACCAGAGTAGTTTTA
Source organism: Bacillota bacterium (assembly GCA_016288255.1). Taxonomy (GTDB): domain Bacteria; phylum Bacillota; class Tb-RUG-66; order Tb-RUG-66; family Tb-RUG-66; genus Tb-RUG-66. The sequence continues at coordinate 206 of JAEEYS010000126.1, read as the reverse complement.
CCGTGATCAACGTGGGCAATGATCGCAATATTTCTTAAATCCTCTCTAATCAAGTTACTTCCTCCAATTTGCCATAACCCGGCTGCCGCTATGGCTTATTTATTTCTTGCACAAATTATATCATACTACGAAATACCATGATTTCACAAGTAAAAATCCACATTTTTTTCATCATCAGAGAGAATTCCATTTATTTTATCTTTCAT
>JAEEYS010000125.1 GCA_016288255.1 Bacillota bacterium | reverse complement strand
TTGATTGTATCGCCATAGATAGAACTTTTCTGTTTTACGAAGATGTATTTCCATTTTACACATAGCAACAACTCATAAAATCTGTATGGAGGATCCTATGAAAGAGAAAAAAGCTGTCTCTTTAGAGACTTTTGTCTTTATTGGTGTTATTCTGATCGTATTCGGTTATGTACAATCCATTATGGGCATCGGCAACATGTTTTCCACCATCATGAACACTGCTCATACACTTTTGCTGGAAGTTGTGTTCTATATCATGGCCGTTGCGGTACTGGCGGGAGCCCTGTCCGCTCTTTGCAGCGAATTCGGCGTCATCGCTTTACTCAATAAGATCATTTCTCCTGTGATGCAGCCGTTATACGGATTGCCTGGGGCGGCCTCTTTGGGGATCGTTACCACCTTCGTATCCGACAATCCGGCTATTCTTTCTTTGGCCAACCACAAAGGATTTTCCAAATATTTTAAAGATTATCAGTTTCCCGCTTTGTGCAATTTAGGCACTTCTTTTGGAATGGGGCTGATTTTGGTCACCTTCATGATGGGTCTGGGAGATGGTTCTGAGTTTATCGCGCCTACCATGATCGGTGTTTTGGGCGCTGTGATAGGCAGCATCGTCAGTGTGCGTTTGATGATGCGCAGCACGAAAAAATATTACGGTGTCACCAAAGAGCAGATCAAAGCCGACAAAATCACAGCAAAAGAAGAAAAAAAGAAAAATATCGAGGTCCGTGTAGTAGAGACCTCTTATTTCAAACGGATCATCAACGCCATTTTGGAAGGCGGCAAGACCGGCGTCAAAATGGGGCTCGATATCATTCCCGGGGTGTTGATCATCTGCACCGCGGTCATGATCTTAACTTTTGGTCCCGCTGATGTGCAAAACGGTGTTGCCGTCTACACCGGCTCCGCTTATGAAGGGATCGGTCTTTTAAATCGGATCGGTGTTTATATCCTGCCTCCCGCCAAACTCCTTTTCGGGTTTACGGACGTGAGCAACATCACCTTTCCCATCACTTCTTTAGGCGCTACAGGTGCTGCCATGGGACTGGTTCCCACCATGATCAAAAACGGCGTGGCAGGCGGACAGCAGATCGCTGTCTTTACCGCGATGGGTATGTGTTGGAGCGGTTATTTAAGCACCCATGTTTCCATGATGGACGCTTTGGAAAAACGGCATTTTATCACGCCCGCTATCTTATCTCATACAGTAGGCGGCCTTTGCGCAGGCATTGCGGCCAACTATCTGTATCAGCTGTTTTTCATATTGCTATAAAAAATAAACCGCCGGTCAATTTCTTCCGGTGGTTTTCTTTTTGCCTATAGTATCCCTGTTTTTGCTTATTCTTTTTCTTTTCATAAAACCTTTCTATTCTACCGCATTTTCCAACATTTCCCTATCCTGCCTCATTTTCTTTTTTGATATGACAGCATCTGGATTGCAACGCCTGTCCGTTTTTATATCCCACATATTTTGCGCAGTCTTCCCAAGACCAACCCAACTCTCTTAGTATCATGACCGTTTCGCAAAAATCTTCCACAGGACTTGGATATAAAGCGTTTCCCGATATGATCGCCAAGCTCACTTCCGGTCCGCTGCCGGATAAGATACTATGGACCAGTGCATAAACACCGATATACTTCGTCATATGATCCTCTTCTTTCTTTGAATTTGTCTGCTCCTTCTTAGAAGGTAAACACCAAGTCCCGCTCCTGCCATCTATGCGCGTCAAAATATCCGGATTTTTCAACAGCTGTTCGTCCTATTTTTGAAATATGAGAAATCATTCCTTATGATGAGATCCTTCTTTCCAATTCCACTATCTCTTTCAGATCCAAATGAAAAAGTTCTGCGATCTTTTCAGCCGTTTCCAAATCCAGTTTTTGTTTTCTGCTTCCTTTTTCGATCATGCAGTAATAGTTCGGTTTCATCCCTATTTTTTCTGCGGCTTCCCTCTGTGTCATGTTTTTTGCTGTTCTCAATTCTTTTAAATATTCTCTCATTCTTTTTCTATCCTTTTCTTTTGACTGCTTTTTTGTTGTTTTTATCCTATCCCTGTATTTTTTGAAATATTAGCGCCTTTTTAGCATTTCCCTGTTATCTGGACATGGGTTTCGTTTCTTTTAAAGTTATTTTATCATATATTTTGTAAATTATCAAGTTACAAAATAAAACTTTTTTACCTTTTTCATAAAAAAATAAGTATAGCTTTTGCTATACTTATTTTTGTTTTTATTTTTCTGCTTATTTTATTTTCCGTGTGGATTTTCCTTATTTCCCAAAATATCTTTTTAACAGACCTTCAAATCCGCAGCCATGGCGGGCTTCATCTTTTGCCATTTCATGAACGGTATCATGGATCGCGTCTAAGTTCAATTGTTTTGCTTTGGTAGCCAATTGTTTTTTGCCTTCGCAAGCGCCTGCTTCCGCAGCTGCTCTCAATTCCAAATTTTTCTTTGTGGAATTGGTCACTACTTCGCCCAATAATTCAGCGAATCTTGAAGCATGGTCTGCTTCTTCAAAAGCGTATCTTCTAAATGCTTCCGCAATTTCCGGATAACCTTCTCTGTCAGCTTGTCTAGCCATTGCAAGATACATACCGACTTCCATACATTCCCCATTGAAGTTCAATCTTAATCCTTCAATAATTTCAGCATCTGCACCGTTTGCAACACCGATCACGTGTTCATCCGCATAAGCTGTTTTTTCTTCAGAGATTTCTACGAATTTTTCTTTTGGTGCGTTGCATTGAGGACATCTGTCCGGAATTCCATCTTCAGATACATAACCGCATACAGTACATCTATATTTTGCCATTTTAAATCCTCCTCTATTTTAAAACCATATTGAAAAAGAGTTTTCCCTCTTTTCTAACCCATTATAACATACTTTAGTAAAACTAGGAACTATTTTTATTTTTATAAAGTCATTTCTTCTTCTTTCTTTGCCGGAACAGGATCTTTTCCGATCACCGGCAGGATCTTATACGCCAAAAGGCTTGCTATGACACATTTTACCAGGTCGGGAATCAAGAACGGGATCATCGCGATCTGCAGCGCCGCAAGAATCCCTGTCTGTGATTTTAAATATAAGTTCATGATCATGTAAAAGTAAGGGATGCCGATCAAGTAAATGATCAGATCGCCGATCAGGCTGATCCCCAATAAGGGCGCAAACTTTTTCACTTTCCATTTTTCTCTCATAGCGCCGCCCACATAAGCAGCCACTATCATGCCCAATATAAACCCAAAAGTAGGTTTTAACACGATGGCAGGGCCTGCCTCCGCACCGGCAAATACGGGGATCCCCATGAGTCCCAGCGCCAGATAGATGATTTGGGACAAAGTCCCCGCTTTTTTCCCTAAAATCAATCCCGCTCCAATAGCAAAGAGCACTTGTAACGTCATCGGTACCGGATACATGGGTACCATGATTTTGCTTCCTATGGCAGTTAAAGCGGCAAACATCGCCGCCAATACCATATCTCTTGTTGACAGTTTCATATTATAAATCCTTTCCATATCCTATATTTTTTATCCTTCCATAGGATACAGGATTTCTTTTTTATTGTCAACTATTTTTTATTATTTTTTCTTAATTGTCAACCTATTCTTTCCTGTGCTTTTGAAGCAGCCGTATTTCTTCTCTGTGTCCTTCCAGCTCATGAGGCGTTTCCAAGAAGAACGGCAACTCTTTTAGCAAGGGGTGATTGATGATCTTGATAAACGTTTTAAGCCCCAAACTGCCTTCCCCTATAGGCGCATGCCGATCTTTTCTGCTGGAAAAAGGTGTCAAACTGTCATTTAAATGGATCGCTTTTAAATAAGAAAGCCCTATCACTTCATCAAATTCATGGATTACTTCATCCAAATGATTTTTAATATCGTAGCCGGCGGAATAGACATGACAAGTATCCAGGCAAACACCCATTTTTTCTTTTTGTTCTACCCGATCTATGATCTCCCTTAATTCTTCCAATCGGCTGCCCACTTCAGAGCCTTTTCCGGACATGGTCTCCAATAATACGGTCACCGGATGATCTTCTTTTAAGGTTCTGTTCAAAAAAGAAGAGATCAGCTCTATTCCCGTTTCCACGCCCTGCCCCATATGACTGCCCGGATGAAACACAAGCAGATGGCAAGGCAAGTTTTTTAACCGTTCCAGATCATCGGAAAAAATCATTTCCGCAAATTCCCGCACTTCCTCTTTTTGTGAACAAATGTTTAAGGTATAAGGCGCATGAGCCAAAATCGGGCCAAAATGATGCTCTTCCATGAGTTTTTTTAGCTTTAACGCGTCCTCTTCCTCTATTGGTTTGGCGCTGCCGCCTCTCGGATTTCTGGTAAAAAACTGAAACGTGTTCCCTTCCATCTTTAAAGCATCTTTTCCCATAGCATAATAGCCCTTTGCTACAGAAAGATGCGAACCGATCGTAAACATCCTTTTCTCCCCCTTCCTACTGTATCTTATCTTAAAACAGACAAAAAGAAAAGGCTATGATAAGCCTTTTCTTTTTATACAAGGCAGGAACCGGTCAAGTGATATTAAAAGGTGTATGGGCTATAAAAACAGAATCGTTCTTATGATAACCTTATGATACCGCATGATACCGCCATGCTTTTTTCGGGAGCGGGTAAAGGAGCCGCTTGGATAAACTTTCCTCTGCCAATCTCTCTTTTTTCTCATTTTCTTTTAGCACGGAAAATAAAATCTCATAGTCCACTTTATGTTTCCATTCTTCTCCACTATATTTTTCGAACATCTCTTCAATATAATAGCGCAATTCTTTTTTGTTCACATTCGTCAATCTTTCTATAAATCCAAAAATAGTTTCCGGCGGCATAGAAGGAAGAAAGGCCATCTCTAACGGCCTTATCCGCTTTATATCTTTTAGCAGTCCGTAAAGTAAAATATGGGTATCTCCGCGATCTATCAGGATAAAGTAATATTCTCCCCGAAACAAGCGAAACCCTCTTTCTCCCATTTGTATGAATCCTCTTCTGTTGAATGCTTCACGGCAACTTCTGTTCACCTTTCGTTCCTTTCTGTTTCTCCAAAATAGTCCTGATACCCTTTTAACTGCCGAATGGGTTCCAATTCCTTGTCTTTTTTCATATATTCCGTCATCTCGGGACACAGCTCCATGGCTTTTATGATCTCTTTTAATCCGGCGTCTGGCTTTTTGTCCCTCACCAAAAAACAGCCTTTATTGTAATACAAAAACCAAACTTCCGGATTTTGTTTGATCCCTTCGTCCAAAACAGCGATCGCCGTTTTGAAATTTCCTTTTTCCACATACAGCAAAGATAGATTCAAATACGCAAAAGCATAGTTTCCATTCTTTTTGATCGCAATGCCGTAACTGTGTATGGCATGGGGATATTCTTTTTTCTTCCCGTAGATCACGCCCATGTTAAAATAGGGCAAATCATGTTCCGGATCGATCCTGCTCCCCTTTTTCATATATTTTAAAGCAAGCTCCAACTCATTTTCCTCTTCATAAAGAGACCCTAAATTCACATTGGCCCAAAAATGCTCTTTGTTGAGATACAAAAGATCCTCATACGTTTCCTTTGCTTTTTCCTTTTCTCCCATCAGATCATATACATTTGCCAGATAAAAAAGAGCCTCTTCATAACCGGGATCCAACTCCACCGCTTTTTGATAATAGGAAACCGCCTTCTCGTATTCCTTTTTTTCTTCCAAAACAGTAGCGATCCCAAAGTATGCCCTCTCCTCTTGCGGATCAAGAGAAATGATTTTTTCATAGACCGCGATCTCTTTGTCGTAGTCTTTCCTCTCGTTATACAAAAGGCCCAGTGACAAATATATTTCAATATCTTGGTCGTTTTCCAGCAACGACAGATAGATCTCTTCCGCTTTTTCCCATTCTTCCCGGCCTATATACTCTTCTGCCAAACTCATTTTTTCTTCCAAAGAAGAAGCTGTCCGCAACCTGACCACCTCTTGTTCTATCATTATTATAATTGATTGTAGCAGAAAACTTTGTCGAAAATCGAAAACTTATAAATTTTTTTATTTTTATTGAGATAAAAGAAAACAGAAAGAAAATTTTTCTTTCTGTTAGACTCTTTTTTATTTTATACAAATCCATTTCCCATTCCCGACAAGGTAAAGTTCATTTATACCAGCTCCCACCGACCGATCAGAGCTTATTTTTCTTTTTGAAGAAGAACAACGATGCTCCCCCTAAGATTAGTGGACATATCCACTGCCATATTGACAACTTCCCAGCCCTCTGCCGATTTTTCAGCCGGCGCTTTTTCTATGGACTCAGCGGAGAAAATTTTTAAAAATGCGAAAAGTTCAGCTGATACCCCAATTTTTCAGAGATCGCCGTCACGGTTTTTCTCAAAGCTGCTCTTACCGTTTCATCTCTTTCCGGCAAAAAGTCAAACGCGGCTCCCGATACGCTGATGGCTGCGATCACCTTCCCCGAATAATCATAAATGGGCATTGCCATACATCTGACCCCGATCAACGCTTCTTCATTGTCTATCGCATAACCCTGTTCTTTGACTTTTAATAAATGAGCCTTGAATTCCGCCGGATCTGTGATCGTATTTTTGGTCGCCTTGGGCAACCCGCTTTTTAAAATGACCTCATCTATTTTTTCTTCCGACAACTGAGACAAGAGCATTTTTCCCATTCCCGTCACAGAAGCTTTGAAGCGGGACCCCAAAGAAAACCGAACACGGATCACCGTATTGGGTTCTTCGATCCCGATATACACGATCTCATCTTCATCCAATATGGCTAAATTCACCGTCAAAGAAACATCATGCGCCAAGCTTGCCATAAAAGGTTTCGCAAGCTGACTGATCCGAAGCTGCCCCACATAAAAGACCATCCCGATTTCAAAAATAGCCATGCCTAAATGATATTTTGCGTTGACCGGATTTTGTTCGATAAAACCCTCCTGTATCAAGCAATCCAATAGCCGGATCAATGTGCTTTTATTCAAAGATGTCATTTCATTCAATTCTGACAAACTCAATTCCAAATGATTGGGTGAATAGCATTTTAATATCTGCAGCGCTCTGCTGACAGAACGCACTTGATAATTGGGTTTATTCCTCTCTTCCTGCACGGCGGTTCCTTCCTTTCCCTCTAAGCAAAATCTCATACTAATCATATCTTATTTTTTTTATTATATCAAATTTTATGAGTTCGTGGAAATGTCTTCTTTTTTGCTTGAAATTTTTTATTTTTATTTGATTTCGGTATAATATCGGTATAATAATAGTAAAAGACAGGAGGGCGTTTCATGGAATTCATAGAAGAAGAAAACAGAATCTACCTCAGTAGCGAAACAGGTCGATTATTGGCGGAAGTCACTTTCCCCAATATCTCGGAACAGGCGGTCACCATCGATCATACCTTTGTGGACCCTTCTTTACGGGGACAGGGTATCGCGGAAAAACTTCTTTCTTTGGCTGTCCAAAAGATCAAAAGAGAAAACTTTAAAGTCTATCCCACTTGTTCCTATGCTGTCAAATGGTTTGGAGAGCATAAAGAAGAACAGGATATTTTAATAGAGAAGATCTGAAATAATATCTTCCGTCTATTTTATCCCGAAAGAAACTCTTAGAATGCATAAAAATCCACCGATAGATAAAATCGGTGGATTTTTATTTTATTTCAAAATTCCTATTGGATCTTAAGCCTCTTTTGACTATTCACCGATCACGATGAAGTCATTTACGCCGGGTGCGCTGTTTAAGTTTACGCCGCCGTCTTTTGTTACCATAACGATGTCTTCTACTCTGGTCCAAACGCCCGGTGCATGGATACTCGGTTCAATGGTAAACATCATGTTTTCCTGCAATACTTCCGTATAGCCATAATTCAAGTACGGATATTCATGAACGTCGATACCGATACCATGACCTAATCTATGGAAGAATTCATTGTTTACATAGCCTGCATTGTAGATGTAATCTCTTGCTACTTTATCCAGTCCTTCCGCTGTGATTTGGCCGGCTTTCATTGCTTTGATCGCAGCTGCTTGAGAATCCATAACGACTTTATGGATTTCCTGCTGCTTTTTGCTCGGTTCACCGATATAAATGGTTCTGCCGAAGTCAGAGCAGTATCCGTCTAAAATGATCCCAAAGTCAAATGCCAAAGAACAGCCTTTTTGCACTGTTTTTTGGGAGAATCTGTTGATAGCGTCTGTTGCCACTGCAGCCAAAGAAGGATCCTGAAGCTGTACGCCGGAGCAGAAAGAAGGGCCTTCCGAACCATGCTGCAGCATTATGAATTCCAATCTGCTGGCGATTTCCACTTCTGTTTCACCGATTTGAATGGTTTTTACCAATTCTTGGAAGATCTTATCGGTTTCTTCACAAGCTTTTTTCATCAAAGCAACTTCTTCCGCGTCTTTGACCATCCGCATTGGCGCGATAAAGTCTTCTGAGCAAACGAATTTGGTTTCCGGGAAGAATTTTTGGAAATTGATGATCATCTTGGACATTGCCAATTTTGGGATAGCAACTGTCTGATTTGCCATTTTAAATCTTGTCCAGATATCCTTTGCGCAAGCATATAAATCGCTGCCTTCTTTTAATTCGATGACTTCTGTGATAAAAGGTTTGCTTGCTGCTTGTTCATGGATATATCCTTTGTGCATTTCGGGAATAACATAAACTGCTTCATTCTGTGTTACATAAAGTCCTGTCAGCCAATCGCCGTATGCATGGGTACTGCCGGCATTTGGTCTTTGTCTTCTGATACCGGACAAATATTCCAAATCTCCGGACGGCGGTAAAATCAACCCTGCGATATTGTTTTCAGCCATGTAATTCCTTACTTTTTCGAGTCTTTTTACATAATCCATTTTCTAGTTACCTCCAGTCATTTTTATGTATTTTATATTTTTAAGAAATTGATAATCTTTTGTTTTCGGTATGATTATTTACAAATTTTTCTCTATTTTTAAACTCCTTCCTATCTCATCTTATAAAAGAGAAATTTATTTGTCAATGCTTTTTCGGCAATTTTAGTAAGTCTTGACTAACTTCTTTTTTCCCGCTCTTTTCTCCGCTCCAAAAAAGCCTGATATCCTCTTTCTTCTAAATTTTAACGAAATATTATTGCTATTTTAAGCCATTGATGATAGAATCTTTAATGGAACAAATACAAGGTGCTGCTGTGGCTCAGCTGGCAGAGCAGTTCACTCGTAATGAACAGGTCGCCGGTTCGAATCCGGCCAGCAGCTCCAAAAAAACACCGGAAACGATGGTTTCCCGGCGTTTTTATTTTATGCCGTTTTTTTAACAGCAGACCGTCATTTTTGATCTGTATAAAGAAAAAGACAGGGAACGTGTTTTCCCTGTCTTTTGGTTTTTCCCACCGCAGCCTCCGTAAAGCTGCGCTCATTGTTTTAGCCGCATGATCTGCGTTCGCCTGTATTTCAATTAAAGGATCTCGGACTTGGATAGCTGTGCGGGCTTGTGGCATACCCGTTTTGATATTTTACGGTCATATAAAGCGTATCCTTTCCGTTTTTGAGCTGGACATAGCATACGCCCTGGTCGTCAAATTTATCTGTGATCTCGATTTTCTGATCAAAGTAATAGACCCAAATAGAACCGTCTTCCTCATACTGCACATCCGGACTGTTCAATTCTTCTAGAATCTCTTCTTCCGTAAGGGGCCGTTCTTTTCCTTTCCAATCGAAAGCGATCCCGCCGCCGCTTTGCTGCTGAACAGTCCCGTCCTCGTCTTCATAAGTAAGCGAATACTGCCCGTTTTCGATTTCGATCACCGCGTCAGTCTGATCCCCATGGATCCAAAGCTGGATATTCCGTCGGATCCCTCCGATATCCGCGGCATAAGCAGCCGATGTCAATCCCAACACCAGTATAAAAGCCATGCAGGCGGTCGCCAATTTACCTATGCGTATTTTTCCTCTTTGTTTCATTGTCGTTACCTCCATTACATCCTTTCCGGAGGCATGAAGCGCTGAAAATGTTCTTTGGTATCTTTCCCGATTCGTTATCGTTTCCTTTTCCTTTTTCATTTCCCTATTCGTCATCGTTCCATTCCTCCATTAGCATCTTTTTCAGGAGTTTTCGTCCTCTGCTCAGTTGACTTTTTATCGTCCCTTCCCGTTGCCGCAGAACATCCGCAATCTCACGGATCGTGTAATCTTCGTAGTAAAACAGATGGATCACGATACGATATTTTTTTGGCAGCCGCATCACCGCCTCAAACAACCTGCTGTCTTCCGGTTCTTCAAAATGAAGCGTTTCCCCATATTCTTCCCACGCGACTTTGTTTTTTCGCCAAAAGGATGACGAAATATCTTTCGCGCGATTGATCACGACCCGCAGCAGCCATGCCTTGATATGAGATTCATCCGCATAGTCCAGCTCGAGTGTATTGTATTTGATCAGCGTTTCCTGCACCGCGTCGTCTGCGTCCATTTGGTTTCGGCAGATACTGAATGCGGCGGCAAAGAGACGGTCTCCGTATTTTTGAAAGACTATAGCAACCGGCAGTCTCATGAAATTCTCCTTTATCTTTTTGAAGGTCCCTTCATATACTACACGATCCAAAAGTAAAAAAGGTTGCAAAACAGCAAATCTTTTTTGTTGACCACCGCCAACAAGGAAAATCTGCGCATGAAAAAACAGCCTAAATAGGCTGTCAATAAGTTTTCATTTTAATGTTAAATTTTAAATGTTTCCTCTAAAATAACTTTACCGATCCTATTCTTCAGAGGCTTCCTTTTTCTCCGCAAACGTCAGGGTCACAGTGGTCCCTTCTCCCAGCCCGCTTTGCAAAGACACTTTGGCATTGTGGTACTGCGCGCCGTGTTTTACGATGGAAAGGCCCAGACCCGTGCCGCCGATCTGTGTGGAATGGCTTTTATCCACCCGATAAAACCGTTCGAATACCCGATCCCGATCCGCGTCCGGAATGCCGATCCCCGTGTCTTCAACAGACAATTTCACTTGATCTTCTTCTTTTTCTACAGATACCGTGACTTTTCCGCCCGGATGATTGTATTTGATCGCGTTGTCACAGAGGTTATAGACCATTTCGTTCAAAAGCTGCCAAACGCCTTCTATTTCCGCGTGCTCTCCCAAAAGTTCCAGTGAAATCTCATTTTGCCGCGCCACAGGCTGGAGACTATCCAAAACGTCCTGGGCCAATTCATAAAGATCGATCCTTTCCCGTTCCGGCAAGACCGCATCTTCGTCCAGTTTGGACAGCTTGATGATGTCTTCCACCAAAGCGATCAACCGCTGGGCTTCCTGATGGATATCTGCAGAAAATTCCGCTACTTTTTCCGGCGGAACCGTCCCCTGCGCCATCAGTTCCGCAAACCCTGAAATAGAAGTCAGCGGCGTTTTCAATTCATGAGAAACATTGGCGGAAAATTCTTGCCGCAGCCGTTCCCGCGGTGTCTGCCCGGTCGCGTCCATCCACAGCATTACCGCTCCTACAAGCTGTCAGTGAGAATAAACAGGACTTGCAACCAGCTGCCAGTTGCGGTCGTACTTCGTAAATGTGATTTCTCCTCTTTCACCGCTTAGTACCTGATTCGCAATATTTTTTACGTCTTCATCTTCCTGCAGCAGCAAATTAGCCCCCTGCACCGCTTCCGGCAAAAGGCTGAGCGCGCTCGCATTGACGCTGAGCACAACGCCGTCTCGATCCAACAGCAAAAATCCTTCATGCATATTATCCGTCAAAGCGGAAAATTCCTTTTGTCTCAAATGCAGTATCTCGATCTGCTCATCGATCGTCAGCCGCTGTTCTTGGATCCGTGTGACCAAAGGGGTCAACTCCTGGTAGGTTTTGATCTCTTCCGGATGGTCCAGATCCATTTCATTGATGGGCCAAATGATCTGTTTTGCCGCGCGGAATGCCAAAGCGCCCGAGATCGTCAGCACCAGAATAAACAGCCACAACACAGGACTGACAGTGATCAAAGCGGAACGCATCGCACTGACGGGATTGGATAATCTGACAATGCTCCCATCTTCTAATCTTTTAGCGTAATACATGGTGGTAACCCCTTCATCGTCGGAAGCTCGGGTAGCTTGTCCACTTCCGCTTTCCACAGCCGCCTGCACTTCAGCCAGTCCACTTTGATTGGACAATCCTGTCACCT
>JAEEYS010000124.1 GCA_016288255.1 Bacillota bacterium | reverse complement strand
TGTTTTCTTCCTCAATGATAAAGGACATGGAAAGGTTCAGTATAGCGAAGAAAAGGCCTATTAAAATGATGATACTGAATATTTTTTTCATTGAAATTACTCCTAGTTCCATTTCGTTTTATAAATATCTACATAGAACTTTTCTGTATCCTTTGCCATTTTTTCCGCATTATAATTTTCTCTTACAAATGCTTTTCCTCTTTCTGCCAGTTCTTTCTTCAAAGCTTCGTCCGTCAAAAGCATTTTTATCTTGTCCGCCATATCCGTAGGATTTTTCGGTTCAAACAAAAGCCCTGTTTCCATATGGGTGATCACTTCCGGGATCCCCCCGGTATTGGAAGCCGCCGTGGGAACTCCCGCTGCCATAGATTCCAAAATAGAAAGGCCCAATCCTTCTTCTTCCGAAGGCAGTACCGCAATATCCAAACACTTGATGGCTTCCATTACTTGTCCCACATAACCGGTCATCTTTACGATATCTTCCAATCCCAATGCCATGATTTCCTGTTCCAATTCTTCTTTCATATCGCCGTCCCCGATCAAAGCCACACGGAAAGAAAGACCTTCTTCTCTCAACAGTTTTACTGCCCGTAAAAAGTCTTTGTGCCCTTTCACCGGAGTCAACCTTGCCACTACGCCGATCAGTGGCACCCCTTCCGGGACCGAAAGCATTTCCCGCAAGTTTCCTTTCGGCGCCTCATCCACTTCTTCCATGTCAATGCCGTTCAATATGATACGGATCCTTTCTCCGGGAATAGAGTCCTTTATCATAGCGATCTTTACTGCTTTGGAAACAGCGATGATCCCGTCTGTGACCCAAAACAGTCCCTGATTCATCAGCTTTGTGCCTATATTCGATCCGCTGAATCCATGTTTGGTATATACCCTGACTTTGACATTTCTGTTCGTTCCCGCTATTCTGCCCGCCAAATTTCCATGGGTATGCACCACATGATAATATTTCTGACTCATATATTCCTTTAATGTTTTATATTGGTTCATGGTAAAACTCTTATCCCCATCCGGCAGCTCCAAAAGCGTCACATTTTCAAACTGTTCCAACGCTTCCTGCAATTTGCCATGAAAAGGACAAGCTACATCGATCTGCACTTCTTCCGGGTCGGTATATTTAATCAGATTCATCAAATATCTGCCGGCGCCGCCTACATTTGTATCGCTGATGACATGAAGGACTCTCATCATAGTTATCACACCTCTTTTTTTATAATGCAACCGGCGTTTCCTGCCGATCATTTTCATCTTCTTCTACTGTTTCTTTCTCTTGGCAAAATACTTTTCCGGTCAAACTGATGCACAGACTGACCACAAACCAAAACAGGAACGTGATCCTTGGATTATACCAAGAATAATCCACCATCCCGTGGGCAACATGTCCTATGATCCCTGCCAGGCAAGCCGCTATCACATATTTTGTCAGGCTTGATTCCTCAAGTTCTTTCATTTTCTGCAGTCCGGCGGAAAAAGTGTTCCGCATCAGCCAGAGGAAACAAAGGAATCCCACGATCCCCATTTCTACGATCATTTGCAAAAACAAATTATGCGAATGCACCGCCGGTGTGCCGGACTTCATATAGTTGGGATACAGCTTTTGAAAAGGCGTGATCCCAATACCAACACCCCGATACCAAAAATCTTTCAGCATAGCGAGCGCGCCGCTCCAAATATCGATCCGAAAAGAATTGGAACTTTCCGTAAAATCCAAAGCGCTTACAAACCGATCCATGATATTGGCCGGATTGATGAGAGCGATCGCCAAAAGAACAACGACAAGAAAACCCAGCAGCCTCTTTTCTTTCAGCAAAGCAAACAAAACCACCGCCAAGATCATCCCGATCCAGCCGCCCCGGGAATAAGTCAAGAGCAAACAGACGCCCATGATACCGATCACACCGATCAAAGCGAATTTCTTCAAATATTTTTTCTCCCACAGGCAGTAGGCGCCCAAAAGAGGGATCGCCAAAACCAAATATTCCGCAAACACATTGGGATTATCAAAAGTCGCCACCACACGGCTTGTGATGGTTTCAAATTTCTCTTCATCGATCCAGGAGCTGTCGATCTCCGTGCCGGAAGTAAACTGTTTCGCGCTCATGGCGCCCAGTAAAACCGCCGTAACAGCGATCACAACAAAGATCCACTTTAAGGCTTTTTCCGATTTCACATTATGATACACCACAGGCACCATTAAGAAATAGCCCGTATAAATGATAAAAGATTTTAACGAGATCATCCGAAATACGGAAAAATAAACCGAAAGCGCCGTCGCAATCAAAAATCCCGTAAAGGGCAGACGGAAACTAAAAAAGGTATTGTCTTTCCTTACCGGTTTCGTCTGCAAAAAAGTCATCACCGCCGTGCCCAAGATCACGCAATAAATGGTCACCGTAGGCAAAAGCGAAATACCTCCCACAATGAACAAAAGCCCAAAATAAGAATTATTGATCAGCAGAAAAAGACCGATCCCCACTCCAAAGATCTTGATCATATCCATATAGGGCAGGATCAAATGGGTCAATCCTATCAGGCCGCCGAATATCATGCCGTAAGGCAGGACTTTTTTATCGTATCCCATAGGAACGATCTTTGTCAGCCACCCGAGGAAGAAACTTCCCCTTATCATTTCCGTTTTGGGATAAATGATATAAAAAAGAATGTTTATCAAAAAGATCCCTATCAAAACAGCTGCCGCTTCTAATCCAAACCGGCTCAGCACCACATTTGCCAGCGCTGTAGTCAATCCCATGGTCAAAAACGAAACAAGGATAAATTCCACAGCATAAGAATACAGAAAAGCGATCTTGCTTCCCGTCAGCATCCTTTGATAAAGGGCATTCCCTTTTTCTCGTATTCGAAAAATAGCGTTTTCACATGTGTCATAAAATCTGTTGATCCCGGAACCTTCATAATAAGAAGTTCCCATTCGCCCCAAAAACAAGGTCGCCAAAAAACTGTTTTTGGCCGCTTCTTTTAAGAAAACAAAGAACCGGTATATTACAGAATACTTCAGACTGTGACACAAATATCGGATCAAAGAAACGACCATAAATTATTTTACCTCGATTCTCCATACATTGCCGGAAATGGAAAAGTTTGCCGCCTGCAATGTAATTTGCGCCCCTACTCTCAATTCTTTTTTATTCACTAAAATCGTATTTTCATTGGCGATCGCCGGAGTTTCCAATGTCACCGTCATGTCATAGTATATCTTCGATTCCACCAGCATGACTTCCCCTTCCGGCGTAATGAACTCATCCACATGGGGCACCGATTCCACTTTGGTCACCGTTCCCATGGAAACATTCGTTTTCGAATCTTTTACCGCGTCTCCCTCTTGTACCGCGGCCACGGTCACATCTCTGACATTCAAAACAACAAAGTCATATTCCACCGTTTGCGTTTCTACTTCTACTCCTTTTCCGTCATTGGCCTGCTTAAAGTCCACTTTCATGACAAATCTGCCCAAAACAGCTAAGATCAGTAGAATCACAAGTAAATCTATAATATTCAATTTTCCGAATAATCTTCCCTTTTCATCGATCAGTTTCAACTTTAAGCCCTGCCTCCTCGTATACTTTTATGATTTCATCTGTCATACTTTCCACACTAAAATATTTTTCCATCATTTCCCGGCCCAGTTTTCCGGCGCGGCTCATCAATGCCGGATCGTCCAAAAGCCGTAAAATCTCTATTTCCAATTCTTCCTTTGTAGTCTTTCTGTCAGTACCTCTGCCGCTGAAGTTGTGCTTTTTGCCTTCTTCAAAGTTGCTTTCTTCGATCACGCCCATAAAGCCGGCCTCTCTG
>JAEEYS010000123.1 GCA_016288255.1 Bacillota bacterium | reverse complement strand
ATATGTGGATCGTTTGCGTCAGAGAATATAATGAAGGTCCCGCTATCATGACAATGCTTCCCGCTCCTATGATCACGGCAAGAAGAAGAACGATCTTGGTATTTTATAAAAGACCGGACAATACGATCGAACGCTTATTCTTAGGCCGCCCGGGGACAGGCCTGGATGTTTTGTATACCAACGCTTGGTTGAATCACAAGGGAAGCAGCTGGGAACATTTCAAAGATGTTTTACCGGGAAGCCCCGATGTGGTCATCTCCGATAAACCGGAAACGCAATTTGAATGTTTGGCAAGAGTCATCAGAGAAAGAGATCCGCAAACGATCGGATTGAACTATTCCGAAATGACTGCTTTTGCGGATGATCTGACTTATACGGAATACAATCAGATCGTTCAAAATATAGATGAAAAATACAGAGAAAGGATCGTCAGCGCGGAAAAATTATGCGTGGGATGGCTGGAAACCAGATGCGAAGAAGAAATCATCGCTTATAACGGCATTATGCAGATCGCGCACGGCGTTATCGCGGAAGCTTTCTCCAGCCGTGTGGTACATCCGGGCGTAACGACCAACACGGATGTACAGTGGTGGATCTCTCAGCGGGTACACGATTTGGGATTGGAAATTTGGTTCAACTACGAAGTTTCTATCCGCAGAAAAGGCGTTGCTCATGTGCCGGATGACGAAGTGATCCTGCCTGGAGATATTTTACACTGCGACGTAGGTTTCCGTTATTTGGGACTTTGCACCGATACACAGGAAAACGCATATGTTCTGAAATTAGGAGAAACCGATGTGCCGGAAGGCATTAAAAATATCTTAAAAGAAGGCAACCGCCTGCAGGACATTTTGGCGGAAGAATATGTTGAAGGAAGAACAGGCAACGAAATCTTAAAAGCTGCTTTGGACAGAGCAAAAGCAGAAGGATTGCGGCCTATGATCTATACACATCCTATTGGCAATCACGGCCACGGCGCAGGCCCGATGATCGGGTTATACGACCAACAGGGCGGCGTGCCGGGCAACGGTGACTTTAAACTGTATAACAATACCTGCTATTCCATGGAATTGTGCGTAACAACAGCCGTTCCGGAATGGGATAATCAGGATGTCACATTGGGCTTGGAAACAGACGTTGCTTTTGTGGACGGCAAGGTTTATTTCTTGGGCGGAAGACAAACAAATTATAATTTGATCAAATAAAAGGCGTGTGGGATAAAAAAGCAAAGCGTCACGCTTTGCTTTTTTATTACGTTTTTAACGTATGATCGGCGGTTTTCTGTGTCATCGATACATAGAAAATAAGGATAAAAGAAGACCGAAACGATGTGCGAAGAAGGCGGAGTCTGTTCTTGAAAAACTTTCCTTTCGGGAAAAGATTATTGCTTTTCAATGCACGATAAGATAAAATAATTTATATTGGTATTACCGAAAAAAGAGATAATTTACAAGGCAAAACCCCTATTGCTCTATCTATTTTCAATTCAATGGATTCTCATAGTACCTTAGTTTTATTTTTGATTTAAATCTATTACGAAATATTTGGATTTCTGAAAAGAAATCTTAATGCGATTTCGTTCAAAGAGCAAAGCAAAAGGGAAAAGGATAAGGAAAAAGACAGGAGGAGGAAAAGAATTGTTAAAATACGTAGGGAAAAGAATCATCATCTCTATTATTACGATTTGGGTTTTAATTACTATTGTATTTGTTTTGGTTAGGCTCTTACCAGGGGATCCATTCCAAGACGGGAAACTGACCCAAGAAACCATTGATAGGATGAAAGCGTATTATGGTTTGGACAAGTCCCTCCCGGAACAGTATGTGGGCTTTATGAAGAATATGCTGCACGGGGACTTGGGTTATTCGCTGAAGTATAATTCGAGGAAAGTGAATACGATTATAGGAACGGCATTCCCATACTCTGCGGATCTGGGATTAAGAGCGCTGTTTTTTGCTTTGATCGCGGGACTGTTTTTAGGAATTGTTGCGGCATTAAACAGAGGCAAGACACTAGATTATATCAGTATGGTCATTGCCGTTATAGGGATCTCGGTCCCCAGCTTTGTTGTAGGGACGATCCTTCAGTATTTCTTCAGTGTAAAATTGGGAATATTACCAGTGGCCAAGTGGGAGTCTTTCGCGCATACGATACTTCCTTCCTTTGCGCTGGGGCTTTATACCATGGCGTTGTTG
Source organism: Bacillota bacterium (assembly GCA_016288255.1). GTDB lineage: Bacteria > Bacillota > Tb-RUG-66 > Tb-RUG-66 > Tb-RUG-66 > Tb-RUG-66. The sequence goes on along the minus strand of JAEEYS010000123.1, from coordinate 10,072 downwards.
GCCAGAATGATGCGGGCCAATATGCTGGATGTAATCGGTATGGATTATGTAAAAACAGCAAAATCCAAAGGCTTGTCCACTTTCCAGATCATTACAAAGCATGAAATCAGAAACTCGATCTTACCGATCATTACGATCTTGGGGCCTACGATCGCGGGTCTTTTGACCGGCGGGTTTGTTATTGAACAGATCTTTGCGATCCCGGGGCTGGGAAGATATTATGTATTGGCAGTACAAAATCTAGACTATTCCATGACGCTTGGCATCACAATATTCTACGGCAGCTTCTTGGTTGTTATGAACTTGTTGGTGGATATTGCTTATGGCTTCATTGATCCAAGAATCAGGGTAGAAAAATAGGGGGGCAGAAAAATGGCTGAAGAAAAATTAGAACAAGAAGCAGCAGTACAAAAAATGGAAGATATAGCGTTAACCCCTCAGGATTTTGAAGTGGTTGGGATCAATCTGGCAGAAGGACAGACTGTAAGCAGACCCAGCGTGTCCTACTGGCAGGATGCTTGGAGAAGGTTAAAAAAGAATAAAACAGCGATGCTTGGGATATTTATTATTCTGATCGTCTGTATCATGGCAATTGTAGGGCCTTTTATGGTGCCTTATACCTACAACGGGAATGATTTGATGCATATCAATCAAAGTCCGGATGGCGAACACTGGTTTGGCACGGATCAATTGGGCCGCGATATATGGGCCAGAGTATGGCAAGGGTCCAGAGTATCACTGGCTATCGGGGTCTTGGTCGCTTTGCTGCAATGCAGTATAGGCGTTATCATAGGCGGGATCTCCGGTATGCTGGGCGGTAAAATCGATATGTTCATCATGCGTGTGGTAGATATCTTAAATTCCATTCCTTACCTGATCTTCGTTATTTTGATCATGGTCGTAGTCGGGACGGGTATCTTCCCGCTGGTTTTGGCATTCGTTATTACCGGATGGCTTTCTATGGCCAGATTGGTCAGAGGGCAGATCTTACAGTTGAGAGAACAGGAATATGTTTTGGCGGCGACCACCTTGGGCGCAAGCAAAACCAGACTGTTGTTACGGCATATGATCCCAAATATCATCAGTATTTTGATCGTGCAGCTGACGATGGCAATCCCTTCCGCTATCTTTTCAGAAGCGTTTTTGAGTTTTATCGGTTTGGGGATTCAGCCGCCGATGACCAGTTTGGGGCAGCTGTCCAGAACCGGTTCCGAAATGATGAAAGTTTATCCGTATCAGCTGATCATACCAAGTATTGTTATCAGTTTGACGATGTTATCCTTGAACTTGTTAGGCGACGGGTTGAGAGATGCACTAGACCCAAGAATGAGACAATAGGAGGAGAAGAACATGGAAAGACAAAAATTACTGGAAGTAAATGATTTGCATGTTTCCTTTGATACCTATGCAGGGGAAGTGCAAGCAGTAAGGGGGGTTTCCTTTTATGTAGATAAAGGAGAAACCATTGGTATCGTAGGAGAATCCGGCTGCGGCAAAAGCGTTACCATGCAGTCTATGATCAAATTGATCCCCATGCCTCCGGGACGGATCAAAAAAGGCGAAGTCTTTTTTGACGGACAGGATATTGCAAAATTGAGCGATAAAGAACTGCAGAGGATCAGAGGTTCCGAAATCGGGATGATTTTCCAGGACCCGATGACTTCTTTAAATCCTACCATGATCATTGGGAAACAGATCACAGAAGGGTTGAAACGGCATCAGGGATTAAAAGGGAAAGCGGCTACGGACCGCGCCATTGAAATGCTGAAATTAGTTGGTATGCCGAATCCGGAAAAAAGGATCAAACAATATCCTCATGAATTTTCCGGCGGGATGCGGCAAAGAGCCATGATCGCTATCGCGCTCGCTTGCAATCCAAAATTATTGATTGCCGATGAACCGACGACTGCTTTGGACGTAACGATCCAGGCGCAGATCATCGACTTGATGCAGGATTTGAAAAAACAATTACAGACTTCTATTATTTTGATCACCCACGACTTGGGTGTTGTGGCAAATATGACGGAACGTATTCTGGTTATGTATGCGGGCAAGATCGTGGAAAAAGGAACTTCCGATGATATTTTCTATCGCCCGAAGCATCCTTATACATGGGGCTTACTACAATCCGTTCCGAGACTGGACGCGGACAACAAACAGGAATTGATGCCCATTACAGGTTCACCGCCTGATCTGTTCGCGCCGCCGAAAGGATGCGGTTTTGCCGCCAGATGCAAGTATGCCATGAAAGTATGTCTGGAAAACGATCCACAGCTGACAGCTTGCGGAGAAGGACACGAAGCCGCTTGCTGGCTGCTCCATCCGGGTGCGCCGAAAGTGGAACCACCTGTAAATACGACAGGAGGTAATGAATAATGGACGAAAGAAAAGCGCTCATTGAAGTAAAAAATTTAAAGAAACACTTTAAAGTAGGGAAAAATGCCATTTTGAAGGCAGTAGACGGATTGAATTTCATCATTCGGGAAGGGGAAACCTTAGGGATGGTCGGAGAATCCGGCTGCGGAAAATCTACAGCAGGCAGAACCATTATTCGTCTTTATGATGCAACAGAAGGGGAAGTCCTTTTCGATGGCAAAAACATCCAAAATTTTGATAAAAAACAGGCAAAAGAATATACAAAAGACGCTCAGATGATCTTCCAGGATCCTTACGCTTCCTTGGATCCCAGAATGACTGTCGGCGATATCATCGGCGAAGGTCTGGACATCCACGGGTTGGCCAAAGGAAAAGAACGCCAGGAAAAGATCTATGATGTATTGGAAACCGTTGGTTTGAATAAAGAACATGCCAGCCGGTTCCCGCATGAATTTTCCGGCGGACAAAGACAAAGGATCGGTATCGCTCGTTCTTTGGTGATCAATCCTCGCTTTATTGTTTGCGATGAACCGATTTCCGCTTTGGACGTGTCGATCCAGGCACAGGTCGTCAATCTTTTGATCAAATTACAAAGAGATTTCAATTTGACCTATTTGTTTATAGCCCATGACCTTTCTATGGTAAAACATATCTCTGACCGTGTTGCGGTTATGTATTTGGGCGCTATCGTTGAATTGGCAAGCAGCGGTGATCTGTATTTGGAACCGATGCATCCTTATACAAAAGCACTTTTGTCTTCCATTCCGATCCCGGATCCGAAATTGGAAAGAGAAAAAATACGGATCCGTTTGGAAGGAGACGTGCCCAGCCCTATCAATCCGAAGCCGGGTTGTAAATTCCAAGACAGATGTGCTTATGCAAAAGATATTTGCAGAGAAGTCACACCGGAACTGAAAGAAGTGGCGAAAGAGCATTTTGTGGCTTGTCATTTAATGGATTAAGTGGAGAAAGAGAGAAAGAACCGCTGCCAAACAGCGGTTCTTTTTATGAGAGCGTGTCGGATAAATCAGAAGGTAAACAGTAACAAAAATGCTATGAATCAGGTGAATCGGTTATAAAATGCGTTATTTGGCTTGCATAGAAAGAAGAAAAATGATACATTTTATTTGAAAATGTTACAAAAAAGGGGAAAACAAGATGAAAACAATGCAAAAAGGAATCAGTTTATTGGTAGTTATGATGCTGTTTTGCGCGTTGATGGTTGGCTGCAGCGGCGGAAATGACGGTGGAAACGAAACGGCAGGGACTGTACTTGCCAGCACAGACAGTAAATTTCAGTTTACAGCGGACGAAAGCTGGGAAAATTTAAGCGGTTCCCATGAATTGAACGATGTTGCTGTGATTGAAGCGGCAGACAAATCCACAGAAAGATATGCGGTTGTGATCGCGGAAAACAAAGCGGATATCGCTATGGATCTGGAACAGTATACCAACTTTATTTTTGAACAAATGAAAAGCGCGCTGACAGATGCGGAAGCAGTGGATCCGGCAACGGCTACCATTAACGGATACAATGGATATAAAGGGGAATTGACCGGAACGATCAGCAATGTCAATGTGCATTACTGGGTGGATACTTTAGAAAACGATACTTATTTTGTACAATTGGTTGGCTGGACATTAAACAGCAAAACGGAAGAAAACAGAGAAAGCATCAACAAAATGCTGGAAACATTTAAGATCAACGAATAAAAAAAGACAAAAGAGATAGCGGCGGATCCTTCGGAAGTCACGCGGAAAAAGCTGTTTGCGCTTTTTGTGTGGGATTGGCATAAAAAAGAAAAGATAGAAGTATACAAAATTTTACAATGGATATAATAACTTTGGAGTGAAACAGAGATAGGAAACCAGAGTATCTATCTTTTGAATGCCAATATGGCTGCGGCAGCAGCGATCTATCACAAAAGGAGGAAACAGATCATGAAAAAAATTTTCGCTTTGATGCTGGTTTTGGTTTTGACGTTCGGTATTTTGGCGGGATGTGCCGGTGGCGGAACGACAAACAACGATACGGATGACAGCGGTATCGTGGATAGTGGCGACGACGGAACGGGAACCACAGATAACGGTACAAATGACGGCGGTATGACCGATAACGGTACCATGGATAACGGCAGCACAGGAAACGGTGTGGCTGGAAACAACGATACGGGGAATACCGATACTGTACCGGCGGAATAAAAGCAAAATAAAAATAAAGTGCTTCAAGTTTTCTTGAGGCACTTTTTTTATGCGATCTAAGAGGAAAAAAGAAAGAGAAAAGGGGAAAACGGAGTTTGTCCGTGAGAAGCAGACGTTTTGCGTAAAAAGAGGCGTCCGCTAAACGGATAAAGGCAGGAAGCAGGAAAGAAAAACAAAGGGAAAACAGAGGATGAAGGTAACAATGAAAAACAGTAGATAGAAAGACAAATAAAAAGACAGACAAAAGGCAGACAGAAAGGCAGGCCATGAAAAGAAAGAATAGCGGACAGAATAAAATTCCCGTAAAATCATTGCCGTTTCTATGCCGAAGTGATAAGATAGTATCGTAGTGAAATGTAAGGAGAAAAGCGTTTTGGCGAAAGAACCTTACAAAAAAATCAAAAAAGATAGGAGAGATGAAATGTATACGTTACAAAAACAAAAACTGGACGAAGCAGTAAAGCTTTTAAACGAACTGGACATTGATTTATGGATCACCATGGCACGGGAAACTTCTATGAATACAGAACCGGTACTGCCTTTTATCAGCCCTTGTGAATGGAACCATATTACCGCTATTTGTGTGACAAAAGACGGTAAAAAAATCGGTATGGCAGGCGAATTGGACGTTTCCGGGATCGAACCTTCCGGTCTTTATGATGATGTAAAAATGTATTATAAAGATGTAAAAGAAACATTGTTCCAGGTTTTGGACGAAGTAAAACCAAATAAAATTGCTTTGAACTATTCCGAAGAAGACGTAGCAGCGGACGGCTTGAGCCACGGCTTGTATACGAAACTGATGAAAGATTTGAAAGAATACGGCTATCAGGGCGAAATCGTTTCCGCAGAAACGCTGATCATTAAATTAAGAGGTAGAAAGACAGAAGAAGAATACAAAAGCTTGATGAAAGCCATAGAAATCACGGAAAAGATCTTTGAAGATGCAAAAAGCTTTATTACAGCAGGCGTATCTCAGATCGATATCCACAGATGGTTTGTGGAAAGAACCAAATACTATGGCTGCGAAACTTCTTGGCAGGAAGCACAATGCCCGGGCGTTATGCTGGGACCGGATACCGTTATGGGACACAATGCACCAACAGAATTGGCTGCAAAACCGGGTGATGTCATCACAGTAGACTTTGGGGTCAAGATTGATGATTACTGCTCTGACGTACAAAGAGTATATTATATCTTAAAAGACGGTGAAACCGATGCGCCGGAACATGTAAAAGAAGCTTTCAAACGGGTACAAGATTCTGTTGATGTAGGAATGAAAGCCTTGAAACCGGGCGCTGATCCGGTAGCGGTAGACCAGGCAGCCAGAGAAAATCTGTTGTCTTTCGGATATCCGAATTTCCCATTTGGTTTTGGACACCAAGTAGGCAGAAAAACTCATGACGGCGGTATCAGCTTGTCTCCAAAATGCAAGATCAAATTACCGGTAGAAGAATCCATGGTCTTTACCGTTGACTTGAATGTCAGAACAGACAGAGGCATTGTAGGACAAGAAGATATGGCTTATGTCACAAAAGACGGCTGCAAATTGATGACGACCAGACAAGACGGTCTCTATTTGGTAAAATAAGTTTATCTCTCTATAGAATAGAACATCATAAAAACCGCAAAACAATCGTTTTGCGGTTTTTATATGGAGAAAGCAGGCTTTTCCGGTAAAAAAGAAAGAAGAAGAGAGGCTCTTTGAAAATATGATGGAATGACGTATTTTAAAAGAGAGTTGTCCATGATATAATAAATTTGAGTGCCTGAATATCAAAAAGGATAGGAGAAAACAATGGATTTTTATGAATTGGCGTTGAAATTACATCAAGAAAATCAGGGCAAAATCAAAGTAGAAAGCAAAGTGCCTTTAAAAACAAAAGAAGACCTGAGCACGGCTTATACGCCCGGGGTGGCGGAGCCTTGCAGGGAAATCTATAAAGATAAAAACAAGCTGTATGATTACACGGCAAAAGGAAATTTAGTCGCGGTGGTTTCCAACGGTACCGCTGTTTTGGGCTTGGGAAATATCGGGGCGGAAGCTTCTGTACCGGTCATGGAAGGAAAAGCCATTTTATTCAAAGCGTTTGGGGGGATCGATGCTTTTCCAATCTGCCTTCCTATCCAGGATACCGATACTTTGGTGGAAACTGTCAAATATCTGGAACCGGTGTTTGGGGCGATCAATTTAGAGGATATCGGCGCGCCCCAATGCTTTGAAGTGGAAGAACGGTTGAAGAAAGAAATGGATATTCCGGTGTTCCATGACGATCAGCACGGTACGGCGATCGTTGTATTGGCGGGACTGATCAACGCCGCAAAAGTGGTAGGAAAAGAGCTGAAGGAGCTGACGGTTTGCGTAAACGGCGCGGGAGCCGCCGCCATGGCGGTATCCAAGCTTTTGATCAAAAGCGGCGTAAAGGATTTGATCTTAAACGACAGCAAAGGAGCGATCTATGCCGGAAGAGCAGAAGGGATGAACCCCTATAAAGAAGCCATCAGCCGTATCAGCAACAAAGAGGGGATAAGAGGCACCTTAAAAGACAGCATAAAAGGAAGGGACGTTTTTATCGGCCTTTCCAAAGGGAATATGGTGACGGAAGAAATGGTCTCTTCCATGGCAAAAGACCCGATACTGTTTGCGATGGCAAATCCTACGCCGGAGATCATGCCCGATCTGGCAAAAAAAGCCGGCGCCAAAGTGGTGGCAACAGGCCGATCTGATTTTAAGAATCAAATCAACAATGTGCTGGCGTTCCCGGGGGTGCTGCGAGGCGCGTTGGATGCCAGAGCATCGGATATCAATGAAGAAATGAAAGAAGCGGCTGCTTATGCCATTGCAGAGCTGGTTTCAAAGGAAGAACTCTGCGCGGATTATATCATTCCCAATCCTTTTGATGAAAGGGTATCGGAAAATGTGGCAAAGCGTGTGATAGAAGCGGCAAAAAGAACAAAGGCAGCAAGGATCTAAAAGCAGGCGCGATGCGGAAAGGAGAAACAGGCAAGTGGACCAAATGGAAAGCAGAAAAGCAAAATTTTCCATAACACAAGTCAGAAAAACAACATGGATCATGTTGGGTCTGATCTTACTTTTTATATGCCTGATCCTATTGACAATCGCCTATTTGAAAGCGGATTTTCCGGGGAGGAACCCGAGAAATGAAACCGTGCTGACCATTGGGATCAAGAACAATATAGAATCCATCGATCCCGCTTATCACTCTACTATACAAAACGATGAGATCATCAAAAATCTGTATCATACGATCTTATCGGAAGAAGTGATCGAGAACAAAGGGGAAGTAACGGAACAAGAAGAAGGATACAGTGACTTTTTGGGCGCTGCGAAAGCTTATGTTTATGAAAATGAAAACAAGCTGCTGCGGCTTTTTATCAGAGATGACATCGTTTTTCCCAAAACGGGGAACAGGCTGACGGCAAAGGATGTTTGTTATACGCTGGAAAGGACTTTTGGGATCAACAGCCAGGGAGCCTTTTTACTGAACCTGGCAGGCGTTTATGACATGAGTCAGATCACGCAAACGGGGAATTATGAATTGACGATCCGTTTGGATACGGCGTCGGAATTGTTATTGGAGATCCTGACAAGCCCGCGCTTTGGGATCTTGGACAGCGAAGAATTGAAGCTGAATACCTCCTATGAGGATCCCTATGCGGAAAAGTATGTTAATGAAAACTATGTAGGTTCCGGCCTTTATATGTTTGAAGAGATCAATGAAAACGGAGAATATGTCATTGTAAGGAACGATCAATTTCCCGGAAGGGATCCTTATTTCAGCAGGATATTGTTTCGGACCGTATATGATTCCGCGGCCAGGATCAATTTGCTGCAGGAAGGGTCTATCGATATCGGGGAAGGATTGATCGCCGTTGACCCGAAAAGAGCCGCGGAAGAAGGAAATAAACAGGTTTTGTATGAAGTGGTCCCGACAGACAGCAGTGTTTTTTTGGGGATCAGCTATCAGCTGCTTCCTTATAACGATACACTTCTTCGCCAAAGCATCGCTTACGCCATCCCTTATCAAGAGATCACAAAGGAAATATACGAGGGACAGGAAAAGAAACTTTCCGGCATGACGGTGCATCCGGTTATGCCTTATCAGACGGATATGGAAAAAGCAAAAGAGCTGATGAGAGAAAGCGGATGGGCAGAGCGTGGATTGGAGATGGTATTATCCGTAAAATCGGAAAATGCCTCGGAGGAAAAAATCGCTTCTTTACTGGAAGCTTCTTTCAAAGAGATCGGGATCGGCTTGACCATTGAAAAATTGGATGAAGGGACTTTTTCCAGGCGGGTGAAAGAAAACAGTTTGGAAGCGTGGCTAGAGATGCGGACTCCTTTTTTGAAGAATGATTTTGCCATGTACAGTGAAGTGATCTATGATAGAAAAATGGATTACGATGGTGAAACGGTGACTTCTTTGCTGGAAGAATATCAAAGCGCTTCTTTTTCCGGCAGAAAAGGAGAGATACCACAAGAGATCCGGCAGATATGGACAACAGAGCTTCCTTATTTTACCATAGTGTCTCCCGTGCTTTATGACGGGTATCAGCCCGACTTGAAAGGGTTTGCTCTTCCGAAAGACGGACTGTTAAATTATGGGAAGCTTTCCAAATAGAAAAAGCTTTGGCTGATGAAAGAGTAAAAAAGGAAAAATGAGAAGCGGCAGAAAGAGCTAAAACAATTGAAACAGACAAGGAATTCAGGAAGATTAAAAAAGAATAAAAAAGGCTTTTTCAAAAAATAAGTGAAAAAGCAGTGGTTCAGAGGGTTAAAGTGAAATAAAACAGGAGGACATCGGCTTTCTGTTTGAAATACTCATGATGAAACAGATGAAATTCCCGCACCTTAAATTTTTACGGGCTGTAAATCAATAGAAAATCCGTAAAAAAACGTGCGGGTTCCATACTACTTGAAAGGACGTAACATTTTTCATGAGGTATCAGAGTTATCAGGAATTGATCCAGAAGTTTCAGGGAGGAGAAAAGAAAAAGAGGGTAGTTGTAGTAGCGGCAGAGGACAGTCATACACTGGAAGCGGTTTTTAAGGCGTATCAAAACGGTATGGTAGAACCTTTGCTGGTGGGAGATGCGGACAAAATAAAAGACTGTTTAAAGGAATTATCTTTAGAAGGGGACAAAGTGGCGATCATAGACGAAAAGGATAATATCGCTGCGGCAAGAAAAGCGGTTTCTTTGATCCATGAGGGAAAAGCGGATTTTATCATGAAAGGAAAAATCCAGACAGCGGACCTGCTCAGGGTGATCGTATCCAAAGACAGCTGTTTCAGAACAGAAAAAGTGATGTCTCATATCTCGATCTTTGAGGTGCCTTCTTATCATAAATTGTTGTTTATTACGGACTGCGGCATGAATCCGGAACCGGATCTGGAAATGAAAAAACAAATTATTTTAAACAGCTTGGATTTTACCAAAAAATTGGGCGTAGACAATCCGAAAGTAGGTATTT
>JAEEYS010000122.1 GCA_016288255.1 Bacillota bacterium | reverse complement strand
CTGAGAATGGGTAGTGGACGCAGGATGGATCACTAAGGATTTCACGTCCGCCACATTGGCCAGCAAAGAAAACAGTTCCAAATTGTCAATAAAATCTTTCGCTTTCTGCGCGTTTCCCTTGATCTCAAACGTAAAGATGGAGCCGCCGCCTTTTGGGAAATATTTCTGATACAATTCTTTCTGCGACGCGTCGCTTGTCACTGCGGGGTGGTTCACCTTTTCCACCTGCGGATGACGATTTAAATACTCCACTACTTTCAAAGCGTTTTCCACATGTCTTTCCACTCTTAAAGATAAGGTTTCCAGTCCCTGCAGGAAGAAGAAGGCATGGAATGGAGAAAGTGTCGCACCGGTATCTCTTAACAGGATCGCTCTTATTTTTGTCACAAAAGCGGCCGCTCCCACCGCTTTTGTAAAGCTGATACCGTGATAGCTGGGGTTCGGTTCCGTCAGCGAAGCGAATTTACCGCTGGCTTCCCAGTCAAATTTTCCGCTGTCGATGATCACGCCGCCTATGGTTGTGCCATGTCCGCCTATGAATTTTGTGGCGGAATGTACCACGACATCGGCGCCGTATTCGATGGGTCTTACCAAATAAGGTGTTGCGAAGGTATTGTCTACCACCAAAGGGATCTTGTTTTCGTGGGCAATATCCGCGATCTTTTCAATGTCCACTACATCCGAATTGGGGTTGCCCAAGGTTTCGATAAAGACCGCTTTGGTATTTTTCTGTATGGCGTTTTTGATCTCATCATAATCAAAAGGATCTACGAATGTCGTGTTGATGCCGTATGCGGGCAGTGTATGCGCCAAAAGGTTATAGGTACCGCCATAGATGTTTTTTGCCGATACGATATGATCTCCTGCCTGCGCCAGATTTTGAAAAGTATACGTAATAGCCGCCGCGCCCGACGCTACCGCCAAAGCCGCAACGCCGCCCTCCAGGGCCGCTATCCTTTTTTCAAAAACATCTTCCGTGGGATTGGTCAATCTTCCGTAAATGTTTCCCGCGTCACTTAGTCCAAATCTGGCTGCCGCGTGTTCGCTGTTTCGAAATACATAGGATGATGTTTGATAGATCGGCACCGCCCGCGCGTCCGTAACGGGATCCGGTTGTTCCTGCCCTACATGGATCTGTAATGTTTCAAATTTTAAATTTCTTTCTTCGTATGTTTTTTTACTCATTGATTTATCCTCCGATTCGGTTTTTTTATTTTATTCTGTGTTTCCGCTTGTTTCCTTTTTCCTTTTATTTTCTATGCCGGATGTTTGTCATTTCCTGTTTTCAAATAACACTTCCGCGCATGATGTCGTATATGGCTACATGGTCCGATAGTCTAAGAAATCTCATTTTTTCACCTCTTGGTTTTACTGAACAAATCATATCATGGCGTTTTTTTCTTGTCTAATACGAAAAAGGCAGTGTTTGTTATAGGTATATCCTATAACTATGCAGGGCTGTAAAACCACAAAAAAAGCCATGCTTTCCGCATGGCTTTATCTTTTTTTTGTTATCCGCGAAAGGATAGGATCATTTCGTTTCCCTGATCCCGTCAATAATACGGCAGATCATATCTGCCTTTCCAAAAGGCGTCATCAGATAATATCCGTCGCAGTATTCCTTGATCTGTTTCGCGATCTCCACCGCGATCTTGATCCCCAGCTCGATCCCTTCTTCCGGTGTTTTGCCCTCGTATAACGCAATGATCTTCTCATCCACTTTGATGCCGGATACTTCACTGTTCATAAATAGAGCATTTCGCTGGCTGATCACCGGCATGATCCCACCCAGCACTTTTCCTTTTAGTTCTTTTTTTGCTCTTTTTAGGTTTTCAAAGCCTTCTTCCGTCATAACAGGCTGCGTCAAAAAGGCAAACACACCGTTTTCTTCCTTTTCTTTTGCCAATTTCAGCTGGATATCAAAATTGAGCGCATTGATATTCAAAGCGGCATACAGCGTCATAGGGTTCACGTCAAACACCGTTTCATTTAAAAGGGAGATGTATTTTGCCAGCTTCCTGGAATTGAAGTTGAATACGCTTTTGACTTCATCTCGGTCCGCCGTAGGGATAGGATCTCCCGTTACCACCAGTACATTATCGATCCCTTCCACATTCAATCCCAAAAGAAGCGCTTTGATGGCATTGATGTTTCTGTCCCTGCAGGTGATATGAGGCAGTATTTCCATATCCATTTCCCTCTTTAGCTTGCAGGCCATAAGAGAGCTGTCCACACGAGCTTTTGCGATAGGACAGTCGGCAATGGTCATAATGTCAATGTTTTTTTCCTTTAACATTCTGACCCCTTTCATAAATTTGGCTATATTCGATGTAAGGGGCGTATCCAATTCCACCGCGATCACTTTTTCTTCCCGCTCCAGTCTTTTTCTGAAAAGATTTTCTCTCTTTTGGACCGCCTGTTCTTCCGTTTTCTTTACAGGAATGCTTTCTTTGCTTCTTTTCGGCAAAACGCCTACTTTTTCTGCCATAAGGCGGATATATTCCGGCGTTGTGCCGCAGCACCCGCCCAGTATCTTGACGCCCCTGTCCGCAATATTTTTGACTTCCGCCGCAAAATATTCCGGATTGTTGCCGAAAAAGGTCCTGTTGCCGATGATCGTCGGATAGCTTGCGTTGGGCATAATGGAAAGCACCATATCGCTCAAGTCGTAGTTTGTAACAAACTCCAGCATATGTCTCGGCCCGGATACGCAGTTTAAGCCTACCGCGTCGATATTCTCCTCTTTGGAAAGCTCTTTTAAAAGATCATACCCAAATTCCCCGCTTCTGGTATATCCATCCGGCTGCAGGGCAAACGACGTAATGATAAACGCTTCCGGTTTTCTTGCTTTGATATATGCCGCCAACTCTTTTAAACAGTCCATAGAGCTGAAGGTCTCAAACAGAAAGTTTTCGGCTCCTAAGGACAAAAACAGATCAATGTTTTTCAGATATAATTTGCTTAAATCTCTTTCTTCCGTTTGCGCGATGGGCCCGATATCCGCAAACACAAACACATCGTTTCCTTTTGCGGCGCTGTTCGCGATCTCCCAGCCGCTTTCTATCACCTGTTTCAACAGCCCTTCATCCTCTTCCAATTCGGGAAGATTCGCCGCGAAGGTATTGGTCTTGATGGCTTTCGCCCCTGCTTT
>JAEEYS010000121.1 GCA_016288255.1 Bacillota bacterium | reverse complement strand
TTTCCTCTTCTGAAAATCCTTTCAGAAGTTTTTCATTCATTTCTTCAACATCATTTTTCATGATTTCTGCAACTTCCAAAGATTTTGGAGTCAATACGAGCTTTTTTAATCTTGCGTCAAAAGGAACGGATTCGCGTTCGATCAGGTTCTTTTTTTCCATTAAATTCAATACTTTAGAAGCGGTGGAACGAGTGATCCCAAAGTGTTTTTCTATATCTTTTTGATAAATATCCTTATCTTTTTGGCAGGCCAATAGGGCAATGATCCAGCCGTTGATCCCTGTAACCGCGTCCAGTTCTTTCAGATGAGAAGATTTTTCCATATAGCGCATGATTTGATTATCTAAAGAATGTAACGTTACCCCTATGTTGGTTGATTCCATGATAAAATCGTCCTTTCCTCTTTTTTGTTTGCTTCATATAGTTTGATGTCAAACTGTTTGCCACGAAACATTATAAAATAAATCGTTTTTACTGTCAACCTTTTCCCCTTTAGCAATATATGAAAGGAGATATGCGGAATTGACCGGCATGAATCCATTTTTCAGTAACAAGTGAAGATGTGTTTTGGATCAAAACCTCACTGATGGACTGATCATAAAATTTGTTGTATATGAATCGAATTAGTGATATTATTAAGTCCTGGGGGTTTTTTCAATGCAAGAAAATCATGACATAAAATTATCCAAGGACATAGTGCTCCAGTTCTGCAATAAATATGCCATAGCGCTTCAGTTTGCTGCGGCTGTTATTCTTTACTTCGTCATCGAATGTATGGCGCGTCACTCTGTTACTGAAACTTTATACTTTTTAGATAGAAGCACAAAAGTGTTTTTTTATAATTGTCTCCTTATATTTTTAACAACGCTTCCGGTCTTTCTTTTTAAGAGAAGGGCTTTCTGGCGTACATTGATCTATACAATGTGGTTTTTGCTCGGTGCAGCCAATGGCTTTATACTTGCAAATCGTGTCACGCCGCTTACCGGCCCGGATTTTAAGATGATAATTGAAGGTGTTAGCGTTCTTACCAAATATATGTCAAAGGCAATGGGAGTCCTAACGGCAGGAGCTTTGGTTGTAATTTTCATCCTTTTTATATTCTTCTTCATAAAAGGCCCGAAATATAATGGTAAGCGGAAGTTCAAAATCATTATCCCATGTATCCTGGCAGCAGCAGTGGGATTCTACGGCCTGACAAATTACTTTTATAACACGAAAGTGTTGTCGACATACTTCGGAAACATTGCTTTTGCATACCATGATTACGGTTTCCCTTACTGTATGATGGTGACTCTTATGGATACAGGTATCGATAAACCTCAGGATTATTCTGAAGAGTTGATCAAAAGTATCGTAAAAAATGAGGATGATATTGGTGATACAGATGATTTGCCCAATGTGATCATAGTGCAGCTGGAATCATTTTTTGATCCGACAGAGGTGAAATTCCTGAAATTTTCAGACGATCCGTTGCCTAATTGGCATGCGCTTTCTAAGGAATATACCTCGGGTCTTTATACGGTGCCAACTGTAGGAGCAGGTACAGTCAATACGGAATTTGAGACACTGACAGGCATGTCTCTTCGTTATTTCGGCGCAGGGGAGTATCCTTTTAAAGGAGTTCTGAAACAAAAAACCTGCGAATCTGTCGCTTATGTTCTGGAAGATCTTGGTCTTACGCCTCATGCTGTTCACAATAATTATGCGACTTTCTACAGCCGCAAGACAGTCTATGCCAATATTGGTTTTGATGATTTCACATCCAATGAATATATGAACAATCAGGATGATATTAATGAGATCGGATGGATGCGAGACCGTACATTGATTCCGTATATCGGGCGGTGTCTTGATTCAACCGATAATCGCGATTTTGTTTTTGCTGTTTCTGTACAGGGGCATGGTGCTTATCCCACGGCAGACGTTATAGATGAGCCGGCTATTGATGTCAATGGGGCAGGAAGCGAGGAAAAGAACTGTCAGTGGGAATACTACGTCAATCAGATTCATGAGATGGATCTGTTTGTAAAGGATCTGATCGATTACGTGGATAAACGCAATGAACCGACTGTCATTATGTTCTATGGAGATCATCTTCCTACCATAGGACTCTCGGACAGAGATCTCAAGACCGGAAGTATCTACCAGACCAATTATCTCGTGTGGGACAACCTGGGGCTCAAACAGGAGAAAAAAAATATTTATGCCTACCAGGCAGTGGCTGAAATGTTTGACCGCATGGATCTCCACGCGGGAACTTTGTTCAGATTCCATCAGAATAATAAAAAGAAAGGAACATATCTGCTGGATCTTCAGACTCTCCAGTATGATATTCTTTATGGCAAAGAATATGTTTATGAGACACCCGGTCCATATCTCAAAAAAGACATGAAAATGGGAATAGATAAAATAGTTCTGACCTCTATTGAGAAGGTTTCTAATGCTATCTATTACGTTCATGGAAGCAACTTTACACAGTCCAGTAAAGTGTTGATAGGAGATGAAGCTTATCCGACGTTTTATCTTAACGATCAAACCTTGCTGGTAACAGATTATGAGTATGAAGAGGTCGAACTCATCCGGGTCGGTCAAATGAGCAATTCCGGATCCAAAAAGTTCCTCAGTTATTCCAATCCCATTATTTACCTTGAACAAAAGGAAAATAATCAGGATGCAACAATAACTGATTAAGAAATATTTACGAAAATCATAAAAGATATACTAACATCCAAAAAATCCTGCCATAGTATTTGGCAGGATTTTAATTGCCTCGGAATATTGAATCCTTTTACCATAACCTGAATAGAAGAGATGTAAGTAAGAAATTGTGTGCACGACTATTTTAAATCACAAAATTTTGTGGTATTTCCATCTGAAAAGGAAATACCAAGCATCATAAAGAAATAAAAAACAGCAGGGGAGAGTCATTTACTTCCTGCTGTTTTTATGCGATTTTATGATATAGGATAGAAGCTGTCATCAAAATACCGATTCCAATAAAAACCTGGAGAGGATAAGTTATAAGACTGCCTTCGGGGATCAGCATGGCAAGGATGGTCAACGCTCCCGCAGGGGGCAGATAATGATTTAATCCAATCAGTAATGCGACCATGATGACAGAGGCTGTCAAAGCCGCTACAGTAAGCGGCAGGCCCCATGTTACACAGAGTAAAAACCTGCTGACCGCTCCTGTAAGAGCGCAAACGGTAATCAAACCAACCGATTTGATAGGACTTTTTCGTGCTTTGTTATCCTTATTCATAAATTCCGTAAATGCTACCAGCATAGGCGGAGCAACCGCAAAACGAAAGTCCAGTTTGACTGCTGCAAAAATACAAAAGATACCGATCCCTGCTTTGGCAAGAATGAGAAAATAATCATTCCCCGTTGGGGTAGGCATCGGTTGAAAAGGTTCATCTTTCCTATATCCAAGCTTTTCTAGAAAAAGACAGGATAGAAGGATAGCCGATGTTAATAAAACGGCAGCTATCAGATAAATGATACTTTTTGTTTCCAGCATCACAGGCAATACCGCTGCTGAAATAAGCGGCGCAAAGCTTGTTCTAGAAAATGCCAGAATAAATTGGCATATCAAAAAAGCGATTGCCATCTTTATCCATAGCGGCCAAGAAACAAAAACCGAAATACCAAGTCCGATCGCAGCACTCATGGTAATGAGAAGCAATATCCTTATCTTGCTTGTCTGCCAGCTTCTTTTGGGAGCCAAGAGCATACCAACTGCAATAGCGGCAATTTCAGGAAATATAATTTCTTTTTCGCCAAAAAATTCCGAAGCGCTAACCATAGCTGTAATGATCAGTATCGTCAGAACAATCGTTATTGTTTTTTTTGTTGTTTTCTCTGTTTGCAAAATCACATCATTCCTAACCGAGTGCTATTATAACAAAATATCGATCTCTTCACAACTAAAAAGCAGCAAGAGGATCTGTGCTCTTGCTGCTTTTGTTTAATAATTTCCCGTCTTAAACAGGTATTTTCTTTACGGAAAGGTGGGGATTATCCTTTATGATAAAGCGATATAAAAAATCTTTTGCCTCTTCCGCGTATTGAATATTGATCCGTTTGGTGCAAAGGATTTGTTCTTCTGACAAAAGAGGGTAGGAGGGAATCTTTAATGTTTTTAACAAAGGATCCGTTTCATATATAATATATAAACTATCTTTCAAAAGATCTTCTCCATAAAGTTCTTTGGTGATGTCCATTGCCTGACATAGTTTACCGGGACCGTTGGTCAGATTTTTAATAGATTCCTGACGCCGTCTTTTTTGCATGACATCAATACCATAAACCGGTTCCAAAGCCCGTATCAAGACAGCTTCCGGTATTTCTTTTTGGTTGCTCACCACATTAAAACAATAATGCATGCCATAAATGAAGTAGACATACGCAAAGCCGCCTTCTTGATACATCACATTGGTTCTGCCAAAAGGACTTGCCTTATAAGAATGTGCCGCTTTATCCTTTGGGCCCAAATAGGCTTCCGTTTCAACGATTCTTCCTATTGTGATGATCCCATTTTGATTTCTCACCAAATATTTGCCCAAAAGCGCTTTTGCTACCGTTAAGGTATCCTGTGTATAAAAAGATCTGGATAATTTCAAGATGACCCCTTTCTATATCGTTAGATTCACTACATTTTCCGCATCAAACCTACCACTTTACCTAAAATCGTTAAGTTTTCTTCTACAATAATAGGTTCCATACTGCTGTTTTCCGGTTGCAGCCGAATATGGTTTTTTTCTTTATAGAAAGTCTTGACCGTCGCTTCGTCTTCGATCATAGCCGCCACGATTTCTCCGTTTTGAGCGGTGTTCTGCTGCCGGATCAAAACATAATCCCCGTTTAAAATACCGGCTTCTACCATACTTTCGCCTTTTACTTTCAGCATAAAAACATCACCATGGCCTACAAAATCAGTGGGGATCGGGAAAGTATCTTCTAAATTTTCTTCCGCTAAAATAGGCTGCCCTGCAGCGATACTTCCAACCAGCGGCACCTCGATCAATTCTTTTTCTGTTTCCGGATAAGGAGTAGAGGAGAGATGACTTACAATCGGTTTTGTTTCTGCTTTAGGTTCTTTTGTATCTTCTAAATCCAAAATTTCAATGGCCCTCGGTTTGGTAGGATCTTTCCTGATATATCCTTTTTGTTCCAGATTTTTTAAATGATTGTGCACAGTAGAACTGGAACTCATATGAAGTGCCAAGCCAATTTCTCGAATAGTAGGGGGATACCCTTTCGTTTTAATTTCCTCTTTCATAAAATCCAAAACCTGCCGTTGCCGAATAGATAAATCTTCCTTTTTTTTCATCTACAAAATCCTTTCTTTGCAGAAAATAATCAATTTGTTTATTCTTACTTACTTTACATTATACCATATTGTCAAAAAAACACAAACATTTGTTCGTATTTTTTATTTTTTTGCTTGACTCGAACATATGTTTGGTGTAAAATAAACTCATAAAACAAACATATGTTCGATTTATTGAATAGAAAGGAAGTAAACTAATGAAAAAATTATTTGTAGTCGGCATTATTATATTATCTATTTTTGTGTTAGGGATCGGTGTATTGGGAGATCATCAATCGGAACATGCTCTGGTTGAGGTTACGGTAAAAAAAGGGGATACTCTGTGGGAAATCGCTAAAGAGTATAAAGAAGAAGGAGAAGACATTCGCGCATTTATTTATGAGATCAAAAAAGAAAATAATTTGCAATCAGTTAATATCCAACCGGGAGAAACCATTTTGATTCCTGTTACGATAGAAAGAATGGAAGAAGAATAAAAAGAAAAAAATCAAAACCTGAAAGTGTAATTAAAATACATTTTATCAAAATAAATTTTAATGATACTATTCTACAAGACATGTTATAAAAAAATGGAATGGTATCATTTCTTTTTAAATTATATTTTAATAGTACTTTACTAAAGTCCGTAAAAAAAAGAGGAGGAGAGCCAAAAGGGATCCTTGCCGCTCTACCTTGGATTCATTTTTCTATATAACGTCTGATAATATATATTATGTAAAGTTAAGAGAGGCGAAATTTTTCATACTGGGCAATCCAATTTCATTAAGATCGTAAATTCTTATTTTTGCTCATACACACAACCTCTGTATTCAACTGCTATATTTTGAATTTATATTTTACTTTTTAAACTTTCTTGTTTTTTGATGATCATTTTTATTTCATCTTTTTATCATACATCTTTATAGCTTTCTTTTAATCTGTTATTACCTTTATTCAATTTCATTTTATCTTATTTCATCATTCACAGTTCAAATGATCTCTTTCTGATCTGAATAATTTCCGAATGATTTTATCCTGATGAAGTTTTATTCCAAATTTCGCTTTTATGACCGTATTTTTCGTTTTTCATAAAAACAGCCTTTTATTTCCGCAAGGAATTATATTCAAAATTCATTTTCGCGCCATTTTGGGCCCTTTTTCGGCCTCGTTTTTTCGACGGTTTCTGAAAGCTAGATATAGCAATGGTTTCAAGTGTTTCTAATAATGTTGTTTGAATAAATTTTACTTTTTCCTGTCTTTTTTATCTAATTGGTGTCCTATTAAACATTTTTACCAATTTACCAAATATAAATCAAAGTCTTGCGTCTGATTTAAATTCAAACAAAATGGATGACATGCATAACAGATTATATTATAATTCGAAATCTGTAATTTAAAATTAAATCTTTTGATCAAAATCTGATTTTGGCGTTTGCTCAGGATTTTTAGTATTGGTAAAATTCAATAAAACATTTTATTGATTTCATACGATAAAAATCAAAATTAAAACAAAACGTAAAGTCCCTACTGATCTAAATTTTCAATACTCCGGATTATGTAAAGTAAAATGGTAAAAATAAAAGAGAGCGAATTTCGCTCTCTTTTATGGATTTCTCTTATTGTAAATATTTTTCAAACCAGTCTGTCATTTCCTGTAATCTTCTCATTTTATGCAGTGGTTTACCGGATCTGCTTAAATCATGACTTTCCCCTTTAAAAAGACAAAGCCGCGCTGGTACGCCGTTTTGCTTAAGAGCAGAAAACATCTGTATCCCCTCTCCCATCCAGCAGCGATAATCTTCATTGGAATGGATGAACAAGGTTGGGGTCGTAGCCTGATCCGCATATTTTATCGGGCTTTGCGCCCAAAGTCTATCGAAGTTTTCCCAAACAGTTGCGTCCGCTTGATCTTTACCGAACCGATGACCCCAGTCACTGGTGGTAGACATGGTAATAAAGTTGCTGATCGAACGCTGAGATACCGCTGCGGAAAAACGACTTGTATGGCCAACGATCCAGTTCAGCATAAATCCGCCGTAAGATCCGCCCATAGCGCCGATCCGATCTTTATCGATTTGAGGATATCTTTCCAAAACAACATCGGTAAATTTCATCAAATCATCAAAATCTCTGTCGCCGTAATGGCCTTTGATGTTTGCGAACTGATTCCCTTTACCGTCGCTTCCTGTGGGATTACATAAAAATACAAAATATCCCTGATTTGCAAAATACTGCATTTCAAAGAAATAAACATCGCCAAACGCCGTTCTTGGTCCGCCGTGGACGGACAAAATGCCCGGATATTTTTTGCTTGGATCATAGTTCAACGGTTTCATGACCCAACCGTCAATATTGTCTCCATTGTCATTGATAAAATTACATTCTTCCAAAGGAACCGGCGGATATGCTTCCATTAAAGCGGTATTGAAATGTGTCAACTGCGTTTCTTCTTTGGTCGTTAAATTGAATTTATAGAGTTCCAGAGGCATAGAGTCTCTAAGCCCAATAAAGATAATATCGTCTCCGTATTTATCAAACCTATCGACAGAACCGCTTTTTGTCGTGATCTGCGTCAGATTTCCATATCGATCCAAACTGTAAATATAGGTGCTTGTACCGATCAACATAGTAAAATAGACTACACCGTCATAGGATTTGATATTGATACCACCGCCATACCGTACATCAGAATTCATGGTAAACGCAATCATATACTCATTTTTCAAAAACAAATGGATCTTGGAAGGTTCATCGTCTTCCGGAAGATCGATCAAATAGAAGCTGGGCGCACCGTCTTCTCCAAAATCTTCCAGTCTTTGCGCTGCTACAAATAGACTTCTATCTAAAAATTCCACATAATTGACTCGTAACTCATTTTCCGGTAACAGCTCTTTTGTCGTTCCGTCTAAAATATCATAAAGGTAAATAGCGTCTAAGATCGTATCAACGGAATCATATTCACAGCCTACATAAACCAGCTTTGTCTTTGTTTCATTTAGCACAGCAGATTTTGTTTGGAAGAAAGGCGCCGTAATCGGAAAGATATCTTTTGTTTTTGCATCATAGATATAAAGCCTGTTTCTGTATTTATTGACAACGCCTCTGCCATCTGCCGCAAAAGGCAGCTCATCATAAACGCTGTAATCTCTTTCTGCCCGGATTCTATTTAACAATAGCTCTCTTTCTTCCCCTGTTTTTCCCATTAAATCCGGTCGGCTGTTGTCAAATCGAACTTCCAACAAAAACTTTGTATCATTGATTTTTTGAATATTGGTTACAGTCTGAGGAATAACAAAAGCTTCATGTATTTCACCGCTTTGAATATCCAGCTTATAAAAAGCAGTTAATTCTTCTCCGCTTTCCAGCATATTTTGATGAGCTTTGTTTCTTAAGGACGGAAATAAGATCGTTTCATTATCTAGCCAAATAAAGCTTTTTTCATTGCCTTCTTTGGTTAATTCTTTTACTTCGTTTGATTTTGTATCAAGAAGCCAAAGAGTGGATCGATACATGTTTTCATCAACATCTTGATTGCTTTTTACAAAAGCACCGTATTTTCCATTAGGAGCATACTGAAAATTTGCTAAAAACTGAAAATCCATTAATGTTTCGATTTTTAATTGCTTCATTTTTTCCTCCTGTTTTTTTGTTTTATAGTAAATATGTGTTACCAAAAATTTTATTCTTTATAAAACTGACTATCATATTGCAATGTGTAAGGCTAAAGGCTATCTTAAACAGCTTAAAAAACACTAATTTGTCACATCAACCCAAGTGCCCCCTGTAACGTCTTCCAGTTCTTTTGGCGTCATTTTAACAGCGGAATTGGGCGTTCCTGCGGCAGGGTAGATCACAGAAAAGGCTTTTAAAGATTCATCCAGATAAACCATGACCTCTTTGGACAGCGCAAACGGGCAAATGCCGCCAACGGGATGACCGATCCGATCTAAAGTTTCTTCCGGAGACAGCATCTTTGCTTTGGTGTGAAAAAAGCTTTTATATTTTTTATTGTCGATCCTAGCCGTACCGCACATTACGATTACAATATCCTTTTCTTTGGCTTGAAAAGCCAATGTTTTTGCGATTTTAGCCGGTTCTTCTCCCAACGCTTTTGCTGCCAGATCCACGGTTGCGCTGCTTTCTTTAAAGTAAAGGATTGGATAAGGCAGATTTTTCTCTTTAAAATATCGTTCTACTTTATTTTGTTCCATGTTCTCCGTTATTCCTTACTATTGTATCCAGGTTGCGGATCGATTCCATTTTTTGCGCCGATTTTATGCACGAAAACGAATGATTCATAATATGGTTTTATTATAACACTCCTCAATAGGATTTCACAGCATATTTTACGCCTTATTTTGTAACCAAAACAGCTCTCATTTATTTGACAGCGATCTTTTCCTTCGGTATATTGATAAGAAAGAGATTGAATCGATAAAAGCGTGGTCCTTATGAAAAACAACAGCAATAAAAATTATTATATAGTGATCGGTATCTTAATGATCCTATTTTCCGTTTGTATGCTTCCTATTCTTAGGAGCATCCGATTTACTTTTTATGTACTGATCGCTTTTGGCATATACAGTATCTTATACGGCTTGGTATCTTATTGGGATATGCAAAACAAAAAAATGACTGGTCAAGACGGTTCTTCTTTGAAAAGAAAAACCTGTTT
>JAEEYS010000120.1 GCA_016288255.1 Bacillota bacterium | reverse complement strand
TTCCATAGTCAAAGTCATAGGGTCTATGACTATTGTTTTTACCAAAGGTGAATTGCTGTACCTCAGCCATATGCTTGAATTTATCCAAATACTCTTTAGAATTCGGAGGATTTAGCCTAGCCAAATCATATTCTACTACTTCTTCATCCTCCGCACAGTCAAGATAATAATTATAGATGAGTCTACCAAGCCAAACACTGAAAGCACTATCCTCAACAAATTTAATGAGCCTTCTTGTAAGCTTTGGATAGTCATCCTTGGTATCCGTGAACCCATATTTATCTGCATAGATATAATGTTGAATGTCCTTATCCACCAAAACAGGGCAAAACCCTTTTTCTTTCCCTTCTTCCACCAATCTCAGATATAATTCTGCATTCACTCTATTATCTTTATCTTCATCCCCTGTATAGACTGCCGGAACATATCTACAGCCCATTTTTTCCAATAAATTCATAGGTTTCACCTCTAGTTGCTTTTTGGTGCAACAAATATACCGTTCTCTGCCACTTTTCAAATCGTGTGGGACTATCTCTTTAAAGCAGATCCTACCAAATATACCCTTCTCTACTCCCATTCTATTGTTCCCGGTGGTTTGGACGTGATATCATAGATCACGCGATTGATATGTTCCACCTCATTGATGATCCGATTGGAGATTTTTTCCAATACGTCATAGGGAATTCTGGCCCAGTCTGCCGTCATGGCGTCCACGCTGGTCACAGCCCGTAAAATAATAGGATAGCTGTAGGTCCGTTCATCTCCCATGACCCCTACGCTTTTGATATCCGAAGGCAGGACCGCAAATCCCTGCCATATTTCCCGTTCTAGCCCGGCTTTTTTGATCTCATCCCGAAATACATGATCTGCTTCCCGCAAGATACTGAGTTTTTCTTCTGTCACATCGCCTAAAATACGGATCCCCAGTCCCGGCCCCGGGAACGGCTGACGCCAAACGATCTCATCCGGGATCCCAAGCTCCGTGCCCACTTTTCTGACTTCATCTTTAAACAGGCTTCTCAATGGCTCGATCAATTTCAATTCCATATCTTCCGGAAGACCGCCTACGTTGTGATGACTTTTGATCACTGCCGCTGTTTCCGTGCCGCTTTCTATCACGTCCGGATAAACGGTCCCCTGCACCAAATATTTGATATCCCCCAATTTTTTGGATTCTTCATCAAACACTTCAATGAACTCTTTCCCGATGATCTTTCTTTTTGTTTCCGGGTCTTTTATACCTGCTAATTTGCCCAAAAACCGCTCTTTTGCGTCCACTGTGATCAAATGCATATCAAACTGTTTCCGAAA
Organism: Bacillota bacterium; assembly: GCA_016288255.1. Lineage (GTDB taxonomy): Bacteria > Bacillota > Tb-RUG-66 > Tb-RUG-66 > Tb-RUG-66 > Tb-RUG-66. The sequence goes on along the minus strand of JAEEYS010000120.1, from coordinate 5,388 downwards.
CGTTTCTTCCACGCTTTCCCGTTCATTTTTCCTTAACAGGCCGTGATCCACAAAGATACAGGTCAGTCTATCCCCCACTGCTTTGTGCACCAATACTGCCGCAACAGAAGAATCCACGCCGCCGCTGAGTCCGCAGATGATCTTTCCTTCGGGATATTTTTCCCGTATTTCTTTTATGGCTTCTTCAATAAACGAATCTACGTTCCAATTCCCCTGAACGCCGCAGATACGATACAAGAAATTATGTAACAACTCTTTTCCCTGTTCCGTATGGACTACCTCCGGATGGAATTGCACCCCGTAAAACCCCTGATCACTAGCCATAGCGCCCACCGGGCAGCTTTCGCTGTCCGCAATGATCCGAAATCCGGCCGGGATTTTTTCTACCCGGTCTCCATGACTCATCCAGCAGACAGTTTCTTTGGATATCCCTTCAAACAGCGGATTTTTTTCTTCCAAAACCCGAAGGACTGCTTTTCCGTATTCCCGTTTTGTTCCTCTGACCACACTGCCTCCCAAAGACTGGCACATCAGCTGCATGCCGTAGCAAATGCCCAAGACCGGTACATTCAGCGCAAAGATGCCCATATCGCATTGGGGCGCGTTTTCTCCATAAACGCTGTTTGGCCCGCCGCTTAAGATGATCCCCTTGGGATCCAATGCTTTGATCCGATCAACGGACGCGGAAAAAGGCAATATTTCACAATATACATTTGCTTCTCGGACCCGCCTTGCGATCAGCTGACTGTACTGCGCGCCAAAGTCTAAGATCACAATCATTTCTTTATCCATAAAAAGGTTCCCCCTATTTCTTTCAAATTGCTTTTTCATTCTTTTCAGCGTTATTATTTTATCATATATTTTGCCGCTTCTCACTATTTTTCATCATTTCTGCCATTTCTTTTTTCAGCCTGTCCCCCATATCCTGCCTTTCCTCTTTTTTCTATTTCCCGGGCAAAGAAAAAGCCTCTGCTGTCACTTTCCACCAGAGGCTTTTCAAATCATTTTATTTTCACGTTTTCAGGCGAAAACTGTTTTGCGGATCCTTACATCATCGGCATGCCGCCGCCCATACCGCCTGCAGGCATTGCCGGCGCTTCTTCCGGCAGATCCGCTACAACCGCTTCTGTGGTCAGCATCAATGCCGCAACAGAAGCTGCGTTTTGCAGAGTGGAACGGGTTACTTTTGCCGGGTCAATGATCCCTGCTTCAATCATATCTTTGTATTCTCCGTTCAATGCGTCATAGCCGAATCCTACTTTTTGTTCTGCTTTTAATCTTTCTACGATAACAGAACCTTCTACACCTGCGTTGAACGCAATGGTTCTGACCGGTTCTTCCAATGCTCTTTTTACGATATTGACGCCTGTCAGTTCGTCTCCGTCCGCTTCAATGGCTTCCAAGGATTTTAACGCATCGATAAAGGCTGTGCCGCCGCCGGCTACCATACCTTCTTCTACACCGGCGCGGGTTGCGCTCAAAGCGTCTTCGATCCTTAATTTCTTTTCTTTCATTTCTGTTTCGGTAGCTGCGCCGACTTTGATCACTGCAACGCCGCCGGCCAATTTAGCCAATCTTTCCTGCAATTTTTCTTTATCGAATTCAGAAGTGGTTTCTTCGATCAAACCACGGATCTGTTTTACTCTGTTTTCGATTTCTACTTTGTTGCCGCCGCCGTCTACGATCACGGTGTTTTCTTTGGAAACTTTGACCTGACGAGCTGTGCCAAGCATATCGATATCTACATTTTTAAAGTCGATGCCCAAATCGCTGGAGATCACTTGACCGCCTGTTAAAATAGCGATATCTTCCAGCATGGCTTTTCTTCTGTCACCGAAACCGGGGGCTTTTACCGCTACGCAGTTGAAAGTGCCTCTCAATTTATTTAAAACCAAAGTAGTCAAAGCTTCGCCTTCTACATCTTCCGCAACGATGAGTAATTTTCTGCCGGATTGTACCAATTGTTCCAACAACGGCAAAATTTCTTGGATATTGCTGATCTTTTTATCTGTTAAAAGGATCACCGGATCATCCAAAACCGCTTCCATTTTATCGGTATCGGTTACCATATAAGCGGATAAGTATCCTCTGTCAAACTGCATCCCTTCTACGACTTCCAATTCTGTTTCCATGGTTCTGGCTTCTTCTACTGTGATAACGCCGTCTTTTCCGACTTTTTCCATCGCTTCCGCAATCAGTTCCCCTACGGTAGAATCCCCTGCGGAAATAGAGGCGACCTGCGCGATTCTTTCTTTATCTTCGATCGGTCTGGATTGATTTTTGATTTCTTTTACTACAGCGTCCACTGCTTTTTCGATCCCTTTTCTTAAAATCATGGGATTTGCGCCGGCTGCAACATTTTTCAGTCCTTCCCGAATGATCGCCTGTGCCAATACGGTAGCTGTTGTAGTTCCGTCACCTGCTACGTCCTGTGTTTTGGTAGCAACTTCTTTTACCAGCTGCGCGCCCATATTTTCAAAACGGTCTTCCAATTCGATTTCTTTTGCGATAGTCACACCGTCATTGGTGATCAACGGAGAACCGTATTTTCTATCTAATACAACATTACGTCCTTTCGGGCCCAATGTTACTTTTACGGTATCAGCAAGTTGATTCATCCCTGCTTCTAATTTTTTTCTAGCATCTTCCTGAAACTTGATTTCTTTTGCCATATGTCATTCCTCCTAACGTTTTCTATATCATAAAATAAGTTTTATCAAACAAATCAAAAACGATTATCCGATCACTGCCAAAACATCGCTTTCTCTTAAAATCAGGTATTTTTCTCCTTCTACCTTTACTTCCGTGCCGGCATATTTAGAGAAAAGAACGGTATCTCCCACAGCGACTTCCAGCGGTACTCTTTTTCCGTCTACCCACGCGCCGGAACCAACTGCCAGCACTTTTGCTTCCTGTGGTTTTTCCTGCGCATTATCGGGCAAGATAACGCCGCCTTTTGTTTTTTGTTCGTTTTCAACCAATTTTACTAATAGGTTTTCTCCCAAAGGTTTAATGTTCATACAATATTCCTCCTTCAATTTATATTGCAGTAATATAAAAATTGTGCATACCAAATAGTATGAATTTTTTATCTTTCTGAATTTATTAGCACTCGATATAATCGAGTGCTAATACAATTATTATATTAAGAGATTTCCGTTTCAAACGCAACAGGTCTGAGTTTCCAAAATTAAGCAAAAATCTTCATTTTCTCTCATTCTCTCTTTTTTTCTTCTATTTTCTCTTATTTTATCCTTTTTCTGTTTTTGGTCCTCTTTTATCTTTTCCATCTTTCCCCTTTTTATACAGAAGGAACCAAAAGACCCTTCTTAAAAAAAGAAGAAAAAATCACAGAAATTCTCAATTTAAGCTATAAAAATAGTGTGAATTGGAGTAAAATAAGAATAACCAATGTTTTTTAGGAGGGATAAGAATGAAAAACAATGATTCATGCAACTGCGCAGCCAAAAAAGTTGTGATCGGTGTAAGTGTAGGGCTCCTGGTTGGCGTTGCCGTAGGCGTTTGCGTCGGCATGATCTTTGCGCCGCAGTCCGGAGAAGAAACAGTAAAACAATTGACCAATACAGCAAATAAAACAATTGATGATATGAAAAAAAGAAAAGATATCGTAATAGAAAAGATCATGAATAAAAAAGAAAGTGTTCCGGAAGACTAATAAAAGATGGAAAATTTTTCCTTCTTCTATTGGAATAGAAAAGGGATAAAGAGGTGAAATCATTGAATGTTATGATCAATTTACATGACCTTTTGGCTTTTATCGCTTACGCGGTCGGAATCACGGCAGGAATTTTTTTGATCATTATTTTTGTAAAAATCATCAAAACACTGAATGCTGTCAATGATACCATCAAACATTACCAGCCTGAAATCGACAGAACGATGAAACAGGTCCCCCGTATTGCGGAAAACGCAGGAGATTTGACCGACAGCGTCAAAAACACTGTGGATGTGGCAGGAGAATCTTTGGGATTGGTCGGCGATATTTTGATCGACACTTCCTCCAATATTTTAGGGCAAAGCGACAATATCGGCAAGATCTCTAAAGTCATGGCCGAAGTATTGAAAGGGTTTGGATATTTCTTTTCCAAAATGGACAAAAATAAGAACAAAGGGCCCGAAGCCGACTATATGGATCGGGAAGAAGCCGCAGAAAGAGAAGAAAACCCGACAGAAGCGGAAGAGATCTCCGCGATACATCAAAGAGGCAAAAAGACGATAGACGAAAATATCGCGCCGCAGGAATCTTAACATATAAGGAAAAGTATTCCTCTTTTTCTTGTAAAAATCAAAAACAAAACAGCTTTTATTTTTATCAAAACCCCGTTTCTTGATCATAGGATCGGGGTTTTGTATTTTATCGTTTTGGGAAACTTTTTATTTTACAAGGTACTTTCCTGCTCCTTGACAGTACAATCTCCTATCGCAAAGCTTTTCTTTTCCCTTTTGTTTGTACTGTTTTCGCCGTTTTTATCGCATAACCCCGCAAAAAAAGAAAACCCGCTTTTGAGCGGGTCTCTTGAGTTTATGATCTATTTTTATTTTATTTTATCCTTGACTTCATTTACTTTTTCTTTGATCTTATCATCGATATCTGTTTTTTCCAAAGCTTCGCTTACTTTGCCTTTCAAGTTGCCGGCCGCGTCTTTTACTTTATCGTCGATATCCGTTTTTTCCAATATATCCTCTACTTTGTTTTTTACATTACCAGCCGCATTTTTGATCTTATCGTCGATATCCGTTTTGTCCAAAACTTCATTGATCTTCTTTTTAATGTCCATTGTTAGGCTCCTTTCAAAAGAATAGTTGCATTATTCCGTTCTATGCTACACCCTAATTGTACAATAAAAAGATCGTCTAGTAAATAAAAACTCCTTTCCAAAAGCAATAAATATCCTTTTTATTTTGCTCTTTCCCCAACGGCAGGACCCTTACCTCTCTTATGCCTTATTCGGCGCTTTTCTTTTTAAAAAGAAAATTGACAAGGTGAGGCTTGTCTGTTATAATTCATCATGCAACATTTGAATATCTTATCCAGAGAGGTGGAGGGGAAGGCCCGGTGAAACCCAGCAACCGGCAAATGCACGGTGCTAATTCCTGCAATTACTTTGCAAGATAAGAGTATGGAAAAGTAAGCCTTCTTTTTGAGAAGGCTTTTTTTATAGACTATTTTATCAATACGTAGGGAGGCGCATAAATCATGAGCAGAAAATATTTATTTACATCGGAATCGGTCACGGCCGGGCATCCGGACAAGATCTGCGACCAAATTTCCGATGCGATACTAGATGCTATTTTAACAAAAGATCAAAATGCCAGAGTGGCTTGTGAAACAGCTGTGACAACAGGTTTGGTCATGGTCATGGGGGA
>JAEEYS010000119.1 GCA_016288255.1 Bacillota bacterium | reverse complement strand
CCAAAAGAGTCTTTCCTGTGTGAGATGCTCCTGTTAACAAAATAATCACGTTCCTGCCTTTACCTCCCAAATCCCGATTTATTTGTTTCATTATACCACGGTATTCAGTAAAGAGCAAATATGTGTCACAGACTGTAGCGAGCATAGGATTTGTAATACCAAATCCGGAAAAGAAAAACAGACCGAAAGAGAAGCGGTCTGTTATTAATAAAATGTTGCTACGCAATATGAAATACCTGTGGTATGAAATATCTCGCTTTGCTCGATATGAAATTAAATTAATCCTTAATATGCCGCAGGCGTATTTCATTGCTAAGCAATTTCATATTCTGAAAGAATATTTCATTAATCCGCAAGGATTAATTTAATTGGGAGAACCTTCTTTGCGAAGGCTCTCCCAAGCACGGATCCTTTTTTGTTTGTGAGAAATGTTTATTTGATCAATTTGTTGTAGTATTCTTCCATAGAAAGACCGGAAGCGTGGATCTTTTTGGCATTTTCAATGCCTACATAGCGCAGATGCCAAGGTTCATAGATGATCTTGGTAACGCTTTCTTTGTTTTTGGGATAGCGGATGATAAAACCGTATTTATGACAGTTTTCCGCGATCCAGATCCCTTCTTTGGTCTTGCCGAAAGATTGTTCCAAGGTGCCGTCTTTGGTCACATCCACACTCAAACCCGTCTGATGTTCGCTGGTCCCCGGGATCGCCACAATGGTAGCGGCTTTGTCATAGACCTGCTGTTTCGTATATTTGGGATACTGTGCCTGAATAGCTTTGATCTTTCGGTCAAACAAACTCTTTTGTTTGGTGTAGCTCCGATACCCGCTGGCAACCGTCACTTTTAAACCTGCTTTTTTCATGTCCGCGAACATATCTTTTAAGTGAGAGTATGCGGTGGCGTTCAAGGATTTTCCGTTACCGATATCGATCAGATCCGGCGGCACAAAGCCCTCCGGCAACGGATAAGCCACATTGGCGACCACGGTAAAATAGGTTTCTCCTACCAGATCCGCCGCCGTAAGCGGTTTTTCCTCTTCTTCGTCGGCAGGCAAAGAAGTCAAAGGCACTTGATTGGGATTCAATACGCCGGAATTGACATTGGTAACGCCGGTATTGACGCCGGCCGCTTCATCATCCCCGTCCGCAGGCGTTTGGGTAAAGGTATTGTCCTGTCCGGTCTCGTCCTTTTCATCCGGTTCTTTTACGTCATTGGAAGAGGTTTCACTGTCGGGATCGCTTGCTGTATCGGTTTCATTGCCGTTAACAACGATCTCTTGCTCTTCGGTGGGACTGTTTAAGGTATCTTCTTGACGATGAGACCATCCGCGCCATAGAAAAAGGCCGATGATCAAAAGCAAGATCAAGAAGAAGGGATAACGTAATTTGATTCTCATGTTCTTGTTCACTCCTAAATCGATTTTGCATTATTCTTCTGCTGTCAAATAAGCGTGTGCTTCTTTCAGTTTTGCCGGGATATTGATGCTTTGCGGGCATTTGCTCAAGCAGACCTCACATTCAATACATTCCAAAGCGCTTCTTTTTCCTTCGATCAGACCGTTATAAAATGTTTTTTGCATGCCGCGGTCAACCGAATTTTGGAAAAGGAATGCCTGATTGTAATGACCGAAAATGGTAGAGATCTGGATCCCCATGGTGCAGGGCATACAATAACGGCAGTCAGTGCAGCCGACCGGCACATGGGTGAGATAAAACTCTTTTGCTTCCTTGTAGATCGCCATATCCTCTTCGGATAAAGAATGAGGCGCCATGTTTTCCAGCGCGGCAATGTTTTCCTTGACCTGTTCCATGGAATTCATACCGCTTAAAAGAACGGTGACTTCCGGATGGTTTGCGACCCATTGCAGCGCCCAGGTAGCGGGAGATCGTTTTTGCGGACTCTTATCATAGATCGAAAGGACCTCTTTCGGCACATCTCTGACCAAAGTGCCGCCTTTTAACGGCTCCATGATGACAACACCCAGGCCCTTGTCTGCGGCATACTGCAGTCCTTCAAGACCTGCCTGGTAATTTTCATCCAGATAATTGAACTGGATCTGGCAAAAATCCCAAGGATATTCATCAACGATTTGTTTAAAAAGCTCCAAGTTGTCGTGATAAGAAAAGCCGATATGCCCGATACGGCCTTCTTCTTTGAGTTTGACCGCTTCTTCATACAAATGCAGTTTTTTCATGATGGGTTCATAACGGTCTTGGTTGAGTCCGTGGATCAAATAAAAATCGATGTGATCTGTTTGAAGGCGTTCACACTGCACTTCAAAGATCCTTCTGAAATCTTCGGTTTTTGTCATATCCCAGGTAGGACTTTTGGTGGCCAGATACGTCTTGTCTCGATAGCCGTCGGCCAGGGCTTTTCCTACCAGCACTTCGCTCATGCCCTCGTGATAAGGATACGCGGTATCAACGTAGTTCACACCGTGATCAATAGCGTAGCGGATCTGTCGGATGGAATCTTCTTCATCTATTTTTGTTTTATCAAGAACCGGACCGTCTTGCGGCAACAGTTTTAATCGCATACAACCGAATCCCAGCAGGGAAACCTTTTTACCTGTTTTACCCATTTCTCGATATTGCACAACATGACCCCCTCTATCTTATTTTGACCTTATTATATCATAAAAAGTTCCTTTCAGAACGGATAAAATCAAAAGGCGGCGGAATTTTAGCGGGGAGAAAGGGGAGCAATTGGCTTAAATACTGCTTGAAGGGACTGAAAGCGCTTTAATACCAATAGTATATGGCGCAAAATGCGGCAATATGTTCAGAATCATAGTGGAATTATTTTGCTATGTTTTGACTTTTTGTTATTCCTATGTTTGTTATTCCTATGCTATAATAAAAACATAGCAATATGCTAACCAGTCAAGAGAAGCTCATTCATTATTATTACAATAGAGATTATTTTATTCACACATTCCAACTATATTTTATTTCAGATTTTAATCCCCGGGTAAAACATTTAAAGAAGAACAAAAGTTTTTGAAAAACAATAATCTTTTTGGATAAAGAAGAGTTTTTATATTGTTCTATGCTTTTTTATAAAATAAAAAGGGAGATGGTTAAAATGGTCAAATTAGAATAAAGCAGAGAAAAAAAAAAAAGGGGAACAAACGTAGTTTTTTTGTTTCTCGCAGGGCTATATTTGATTTTTTTGAGATTTGACCCGATCAAAGCGACAGATTTTTGCGACCTTTGGGGTCGTTTATCATTTTTACGGCGGCAGTCATTTCACAGATCGTTTTTACCGCAAACGAGAACAGGGATCTTTTTGCGGAAAACAAAGAGGAAAAGAGCCAACTTTTCAAAAAGGGCATGATTTTGATATTGATCCATCTTGTCTTTGTTTTTTTACTCTGGTCTATGCAGTTTTTTATCAAAGGCTGATCAAAAGGAGAGGGGAAAACCATGATCAAATTCAAATTGGATGAAAAGATCCCTCATTGGGAGCGAAATTACGTTCTTCTGTTTTTGTTTCTTTTGTATTTTGTTTATGTCGAGTTCTGCAGGATCCCCAGGACAAATATCATATACCCTTTAGGCAAAGCCGCTATTGTGATCGGCATGGGGATCTCCCATATTACCTTCACTGTGAAACAAAACAAAGAGTTTTTTGCGGAAAACAAAAAAGAGAGGTTATACCGTTTTGTCCGAAACATTGCTTTGGTCGTGCTGCTGATGGTCATTTTAATATTTTTGGCCAGATAAGAGATGCAGATGACAAAAAAGCTGCGATACCAAGTATCGCAGCTTTTTTATAAGTAAGGAAAAATTTTTATTTCGTTTTTGTTTTATAATCGTATGACGCATTGATAAAGCCTACAAACAGCGGATGGGGACGATTGGGTCTGGACTTCAGTTCCGGATGGAATTGAGTAGCGATAAACCATGGATGATCTTTGTATTCCACCACTTCCACCAGTTTGTTGTCCGGGGAGATGCCGCTTAAGACCAAACCGACTTTTTCCAATTCTTCTCTGTAAGCGTTATTGAGTTCATAACGATGACGATGCCGTTCGTAGATCAAAGATTCCCCATAAGCTTTTTGCAGGGTGGAACCTTCTTTGACCACACAGGGATAGATCCCAAGCCGCATGGTGCCGCCTTTGTTTTCGATATCCGCTTGATCTGGCATCAGATCGATCACCGGATGGGTCGTATCCGGATCGTTTTCCGTGGTGTTGGCGTCTTTATAGCCCAGCAGATTTCTGGCCGCTTCGATAACGACCATGTGCATGCCGAGACAAATACCGAAATAGGGCACTTTTTGTTCTCTGGCATATTTTGCCGCCAGGATCTTTCCTTCGGTCCCCCGTTGGCCGAATCCGCCGGGAACCAGGATCCCGTCTATGTCCTTCAGTTCATCTTTTATATTTTCTTCTGTCAAAAGTTCGGAATTGATCCATTTGATATTGACCTTGATACTGTCATTGATCCCGCCGTGATGCAGCGCTTCCGCGATACTCAAATAAGCGTCCGGCAGCTGGACATATTTTCCTACAAGACCAATGGTCACGTCTTTTTCTAGATTTTTGATCCGATCAACCAATTCTTGCCATTCGCCCGAACGATCTTCTTTGTTGGAATCCAGGTGAAGCTTATTGACTATCAATTTATCCAGTCCCTGTTCTGCCAAAAGAAGGGGCACTTCATAGATGGAATCCACGTCTTTATTTTCAATAACGGCTTCTTTGTCGATATCGCAAAGGAGCGCGATCTTTTCGATAATATCTTCATTGATACCATGTTCCGACCGACAGACGATCACGTCCGGCTGGATCCCGATACTTCTTAGTTCTTTGACGCTGTGCTGTGTGGGTTTTGTTTTTAATTCTTTGGCTTTCCCCAGGAAAGGAAGCAGTGTTACATGGATATACATGACATTGTCCCGGCCCACGTCTTTTCTGAATTGGCGGATGGATTCCAAGAAAGGAAGACTTTCGATATCCCCTACCGTGCCGCCGATTTCCGTAATAACGACATCCACGTTGGTTTCTTTGCTGATCCTGGAGATCCTTTCTTTGATCTCATTGGTGATATGGGGGATAACTTGCACCGTGCCGCCCAAATAGTCGCCCCGCCGTTCTTTGTTCAGAACAGACCAGTAAATCTTACCTGTGGTAATATTACTGTTTTTGGTCAGGTTTTCGTCAATAAACCGTTCGTAATGACCGATATCCAAATCCGTTTCTGCCCCGTCGTCGGTTACAAACACCTCTCCGTGTTGATAAGGGCTCATGGTCCCCGGGTCTACATTGATATACGGGTCAAATTTTTGGAGTCTTACATTAAAACCCCTGTCTTTTAAAAGTCTGCCGACCGAAGCGGCTGTGATTCCTTTCCCCAAAGAGGAGACGACACCACCGGTAATAAAAATATATTTGGTGTTTGGAACTGATACCATGATTTTCCTCCTTCAAATTCTGCTAGTTTCACATAGTAAAATTTTACTCTTTTGAGTATAAATAATCAACAAATTGTTCCGTATTTTCTGTAAAATATTGTCTGTTTTTACAATATTTTTATGCTCTTTTTCCACATATCCTTCGTAAAAAACGGGCTGAAAACCGTTTGCTACATTCTTTCCGGTGCTTCTACGCCGATCAGCGCAAGACAGTTTTTGATGACGGTTTTGACGCCAAAGATCAGCTTGATCCGCGCGTCCATCAAAGCGGGATCTTCTACAATGACCCTGCAGGAATTATAGAAAGAATGGAAACTGCCTGCCAGATCGATTACATAGCTAGTAATGCGGTGCGGTGCTTTTAATTTTGCGGCGATCACCACTTCGGCAGGGAACTGCGCCAATTTTTTTAAGAGTTCCATTTCCGATTCTGTCGTCAACAAAGAAACATCCGCCGGCTTGTCCGAAATGTCCCTGTTTTCCTGCACTTTGACCTGCCGCAGGATACTGGAGATCCGCGCATGAGCATACTGCACATAGAATACGGGATTTTCATTGGTCTG
>JAEEYS010000118.1 GCA_016288255.1 Bacillota bacterium | reverse complement strand
CGGGTTATACTGTGAAAAATGAGCAAAGAACCATTGTGACACCGGTAAAACATATAGAAAACGTTTATCGGAAAAAAGAGATCGAACAGATCCATTTGGCCATGACAGGAGTCGCTCCCAGCGTGTTGAGCGAAGAATACTATCCCATGGTGGTGTTGAATAATATTTTGGGCGGGGGCATGAGTTCCAGACTGTTCCAGAAGGTAAGAGAAGAAAAAGGGCTGGTGTATTCCGTTTATACTTCTCAAGGCTCATACAGCGATATAGGGTCTTATCAGATTTATGCCGCAATGGGAACGGGACATTTGAACGAAACGCTGGAGATCATCCATTCCGTATTACAGGATCTAAGAGCAAACGGCGTGACAAAAACGGAGCTAGTCAGAACAAAAGAGCAGCTGAAGGGAAACTTTTTGTTGAGTTTAGAATCCACCAGCAGTAAGATGAATCATTTGGCAAAATCGGTCCTTTACTTTAACAGAGTGCGGGAAGAAAAAGAACTGATCGATCTGATCGACAGCGTAACGATGGATTCCGTCAACGCCATGGCGGAAAAATATTATGGGGAAGACAATATCCTCACGGTTTGCGTAGGACCGGAAAAACCGGACTTTATAGAAAAAATAGTATAAATCCTTGTCCTGCCTCATAAAATGAGACAGGGGTGATAAGAATGAGGTTAAGTGAATTGGGCGGCAAAGAGATCGTCAATTTATTGGATGGCGCCAGGTTAGGCGTGGTAGGGGATGCAGATCTGCTGATCAATCAGCAGACGGGAAAGATCGAAAAGCTGTTGATCCCCGCCGGAAGAAATTATTTTTCTTTGTTTCGGGATACCGGCTATATAGAGATACCCTGGGACGCGATCCATAGAATCGGAGACGATTTGATCATAGTAGAATTTTCTCCCGACGGTGAAGATGTCAATTACATGTATGATGAATAGTGCCATGCCGGATCGGAGAAAAAAGAAAAGAGGTGAACAAGATGGCAGAAAAAAAGACAGAAAAAATAGAGAAAAAGACAGAGAAAAAACCGGAAAAGAAAACTTCCGCGAAAATAACAAAAAAATTGTCGGAAAAGATCGGGAAGAAAAAACCGGATAAAGAGATAAAAAAAGATATAAAAGTCAAAATCATTCCCTTAGGCGGTCTGGGCGAGATCGGGAAAAACATGATGGCCATTGAAGTGGGAGAGGAAATTTTTATTATCGACTGCGGATTGAGCTTTCCGGAAGAGGATATGCTTGGTATCGATATCGTGATCCCGGATATGACCTATATTTTCCAAAACAAAGACAGAGTAAAAGCGGTCTTGGTGACACACGGCCATGAAGACCATATCGGAGGGCTTCCTTATCTTTTGCGAGATCTGCGGGTCCCTGTTTATGGGACAAGACTGACTTTGGGGCTCTTAAAAGGAAAGCTAAAAGAGCACGTTTGGGCGAACGATATCCCCGAAGAGCTGTTCCATGAAATAGCGCCTTTGTCCAAACACCAGGTAGGGAGCTTAAAGGTGGAATTTTTCAGAGTCAACCATTCCATTGCGGATGCGGTGGGTTTGGCGCTCCATACTCCTTTGGGGATCATCATCCACACCGGTGACTTTAAATTCGATCAGACCCCGGTAGACGGAGAACGGGTGGATATCCATAAAATCGCGGAATTGGGACAAAAAAACGTTCTGCTTTTGATGTCGGATTCCACCAATGCGGAACGGCCGGGTTATACCAAGTCCGAATCTTCCGTAGGCGATACCATCCGGGATATTTTCAGCAAATCCAAAGAACGGATCATCGTAGCGACTTTTTCCAGTAACGTGCATCGTCTGCAGCAGATCATTGACGCGGCTGCCGCGATCGGAAGAAAAGTTGCTGTAGTCGGCAGAAGCATGAACAATGTAGTGGATATTTCCATGGAATTGGGATATTTAAAAGTGGACGACAATGTGCTGATCGATATTGATAAAGCCAATCGCCTGGAAAACAGCAAGGTGGTCATCATCACAACGGGAAGCCAGGGAGAGCCTATGTCCGCTTTGACGCGTATGTCCATGAACATGCATAAAAAACTGAGCGTGATGCCGGGAGATACGGTCATGATCTCGGCTACACCGGTACCGGGCAATGAAAAGATGGTCAGCCGGACCATCAATAATCTGTTTAAAGAAGGCGCCAATGTGGTATATGACAGGCAGTCAGGCGTGCACGCTTCCGGCCACGGCAGTCAAGAAGAGCTAAAACTGATGCTGAACTTGATCAGACCAAAATACTTTATGCCGGTGCACGGCGAATATCGCCATTTGATGCATCATAAGATGCTGGCGGAAGAATTGGGCATTCTGAAAGAAAATATCTTTATCATGGAAAACGGACAGATCTTGGAATTATCCGAAGGAAAAGCGGAGATCAACGGAAAAGTAACGGCAGGACAGACTTTGATCGATGGTTTGGGGATCGGTGATGTAGGCAATATCGTACTGAGAGACAGAAAGCTTTTGTCGGAAGACGGTATCGTGATCGTTGTAGTGACCATTGACAGCGAAGTCAATATCTTAGCCGGACCGGAGATCGTATCCAGAGGGTTTGTCTATGTAAGAGAATCGGAAGAACTCATCGAAAACGTCAGAAACATCGCTGCCAATGTTTTGGAAAAATGCGCCAAAGACAAAAACAGCGAGTGGTCCGCCATGAAAAATATGATCAAACAGGAAGTGGGATCCTATTTGTATGAACAGACCAGAAGAAAACCGGTGATCCTTTCCATTATCATGGAGATTTAAAAAACAAAACTTCACTTGAGAGCATAACAAAATTTTGTTATGCTCTTTTCTTTTGGCATATTCCGCATGATGCGGGGCATTCTAAAGCTGAAAGGGTGATGATTTTGTATGTAAAAGATCCGTTTTGGGATAAAGAAGGAAAAACAGGCAGCAGCAAAGAGAAAAACAGCAAAAATATAAGAAATGAAGAAGAGCATGAAGAACAGGATGTAGTGGAAAACGTAAAAGAATTGGGAGAAGTCAATATACCGGATTATGAATCGGATATCCACGTGATCTCTATTGTAGGGCAGGTAGAAGGGCATATGGTCTTGCCCGAACAGAATAAAACGACAAAATACGAGCACATTATTCCGCAGTTGGTGGCGGTGGAACAAGACCCTAAAATCAAAGGACTTTTGATCATTTTAAATACGGTGGGAGGAGATGTGGAAGCCGG
>JAEEYS010000117.1 GCA_016288255.1 Bacillota bacterium | reverse complement strand
ATCTCTTAAGAAGAAATGATCGCCGGATTGGTAACCACTTCATCCCATTGTTTTAACCCTTCCACGATGGCAATCTCCTCATTTTGCGCCACCACTGTCACTTCCGCAAATTTGTAACGTCCGCTGTAGGCCAGATAAACCCCCAGCACGCCGTCTTTTTCTATCAGCGATTTTGTCGGCACAGCAAGCCCTCTGCTGTTGTTGAGCACGATATCCAAAGTCAAATATCTGTTTAAAAGCACATCGATATTGTCTTCTTTTGTCGCCAAATACACGATCTTACTGTTTTGATCTCCCGCTTTGGAATCCACTTTGCATTCCACATAATTATTGTTGACGATAATATCCAAAGCGCCTTTTTCCGATACTTCCTTAAACTGCTCTTCCGCCAAAGGGATCCCGATGATCACCCTATGGTTATCCTCTATTTTGATATCTTGGCTGATCGGTTTTTCCGTATCTCCCTCTTTTACCTGATTCAAGGTTTCTATGATATTCTTCCAGTCGTTCACCAGAAAATCTTTGTTCGTATTTAACTGAGATTCCAGCCCGTCGATATTTTTGGAAACCACACCGGAAATGGGAGCCGCAACATAAACTTTATCGCTCAATCCCGCTTCTATATCCAGTTTTTCCTGCTTTAATTCCGCCAATACCTCCAGCTTGTCCTCGCTCCAGCTTTCCAAAACGGAATATTTCTTTGCTACCAGATCATTCAGTTCTTTATAAAGCTGTTTTGCCTTGACAGCATTTCGATCCTGCAGATATTTTTTGATCTCTACGGTTTTTTCCATAATATCTTTTTCCACCGTATTGAGATCGATACTGTCCACAATATCGGGTTTTGTATTCTCAATATTTTTGATTCTTTCTTCCAGCTCGTTGATCTTGTCTATTTTATGTTTGGACTCTTCCGTCACATAATATCCCACAGAGGAATCTTTCTGGACCCGTTCCCCTTCTTCATGGGTCATCTGAAAAGGACGGTACGGATCAATGGTCAAAACGGTTTCGTTCCGAATCACGATCCCTTCGACCCGTATGGTATCGATGATATTTTTTTCTTGCACCAGTTCCGTCTGTACCGGTTTCCTGACCAGCGCGATCAGAATAAATATCCCCATAAAAAAGATCAATACTAAAAACAAAAGGTAGTTTACCTTGATTTTCGATTTTTCTTCCATAATGCTCCAAAGCTCCTTCAGCGCATCCATTGATTACAAATTTAATAATACTATATCCTTTTTAAAAATTCTATACTTTGTCCGTTTATTCTGCAAGAAAATCAAAAGTTTTTGTCTTCTTCAAAAGGATCTTGATAGGAATAAAGTCCCCCTTCAAAATCGCCTCAACAGGCTTTTAGAAATAAAAAAGCGGCGCTTTTTTCCCAAAAAACGCCGTTTTTGTTTTTTACCGTTTGCCTATATCATTTTCATTCATCCTTTTGGCTGTCTGATCTCCTGCCAAGGCACATCGACCCAATTTTCTTCTTCAAACGCAAAGGAATCCACCCACGCATCGTATTCCGCCTGATCTACATAACGGCCGTCCCATTCATCATCCTCGCCCCGATAGATCATATAGACGATCCCGTCCTTGTCTTTGTCTGCCTCATCGGGAAACGCCACACCGTTATAATCTGTTTCGCGCATCGCTTTTTCCCATTGTACCGCGCTTCCCGCTCTCACATATTCTTTCCGCGTCTGATCATACTGATAGAATGTAAGAGGCCAGAACCCTTCTCCTTCCAGCCCTGTGGCATGGGACCAGAAAGTAATGACTGATCCGTCTTTAAAATACATGGCATGAGGAAACGCGACCAGGATCGGTTTGAAATTTCCGTCCTCATAATCATATACGATCTCTATTTGATCGCTGACGGGCGCATTCAATATTTTGATCATAAATTCTTCTTCCCCGTCTTTATCCGCGTCAAAGATCGCATATTGATCTTCCGAATCCATGTACATCCAGGAAATTTCAAGTCCTCCCGGCAAAACGGCATCCGCGGAAAACCGATTGATCGCGGCGGCTGCCGCTTCCGCGATATCCGGATCGTCTGAGAGTTCTTTTTCCAGAACGGAAAAAGATTTTCTTTCCGTTTCATCCATCATCCTGGAAAGGATCGCAGACACTTCCGCACGTTTGATAAAAGAATCCGGCGCACAATGATAAGCGCTGTCTACCCCTTGCACGATCCCTGCCCGATACAATTTATAGATCGCTCCTGCCTGCGGGTGAGAGATCGGCACATCCGGAATAGAACCCATGGGCACGTCGTTTGCCATAAAAAAGTCTTCTTCCGGCAACGCTCTGGAAAAGATTTCCATATAATCCGCCCGTGTCGTCGGTTTGTTCCAGTCATATTCCTGCCAGATGATACCCGTCATGAACGCATAGTCCACATAGGTGCTGTACCAGGGATCTCCGTTTTTTAAAGTCACTTTCCCATCTATTTTGAGCTGGTTCATGCAGGCAGCCAGTTTTACCGCTTCCGCATAGCTCATATTATCATTCGGCGCAAAAATTTTATCCGATTTTCCGTTGATCAGTCCCAACCGGCAGGCTTTTTCCACATCTTTTCGATACCATGCGTTTTCCGGCACGTCCGAAAAATTCATGTTTGCCGCAAAAGTCTCAACCGCCAGCAAACAACAGAGTAACCCTACTATAAGGACTGCTGCCATGCCTTTCTTTTTCATATTTTTCCCCTTCTTTTGTATCTTTAATATTTATCTTCATCGAAACATCAAACTTCGATCTTCGTCCATTTTCCGCCTTTGAATCTTCCGTAATTGATCGCCGCTCTGGAAATATGATCTAACAGCATGGATGTCCAGGCGCCTATCAAACCGAATCCCAGAGAATAGGTCAAAAGATAGCCTAAAATCGGTCTGACCAGCGTGATGCTGATAAAGGAAGAGACCGCTACAAATCTGGTGTCCCCCGCTCCCCTTAGGCAGCCGCCGATCACACACTGCAAATTTTGCGGAAAAGAGATGATCGCTGTCATGATCATCAGCTTCGCTCCCGTCAAAACCACTTCTCTTTCTCTGGTAAACAAGGTCACGATCTCCGTTCGGAACAGGATCAAAACAGCAGCGATCAAAAGGGATGCCACAAAAGTGATCCTTTCTGTCGCCTTGCAGTAAATTTCCGCCATATCCGGCCGTTTCGCGCCCAGGTTTTGTCCCACTAGCGCGGCGGCCGCCGTCGAAAATCCGTCTCCGAAACAAAAGGACAGATTCAAGAGGTTCATGGAAACCTGATGCGTGGCAAACGCTACAGTCCCTAAATTCGCTACGATCTTGGAAAAGGAGAAAAATCCGATCCGCACAAAAAGCTGTTCTACCAAAGCGTTGCTGCTGACACGAAACAGGGTTTGAAGCGTATTCTTATCAAAACGCCAGCTGTCTTTTCGCGTGATATTCAAAAATCCATGAGAATACACCACGGATTTTACCGACATGAAAAAAGCTACCAAATAGCCCAATGCCGTGGCAATGGCCGCGCCTCTTACTCCCAGCCGAGGAAATCCGAAATGCCCTCCGATCAAAAGGTAATTGAAAACCACATTGACCAGATTGGCCGCCAGATTCGTCCGCATGGAGATCTTTGTGTTTCCCGCGCCTCTTTGCGCCGCGTTGATGGTGATGCTGACAGAAGTAGGCACGATCCCCAAAAGGATGATCTTAAAATAAGCCACCGCGTCTTCCAGAACGTCCGGGCCCGCGCCCGCAAAAGTCACCAAAGGCGTCGCATAGATGTACGCCAAGACCGATAGCGTGAGAGAGATCATGATACTGAGCAAAATCGACTGGCGCAGGCAGTCATTGGCGCCTCTGTAATTGCCCTGTCCTTTTCTTCTGGCAACGATCGCTGTGACCCCTATGTCCAAAGAAAAGATCCATGCCAATATCAAAAATCTTGGCTGTGTCGTCAATCCCACTGCCGCTATGGCGCTGGATCCGATGGTGCCGACCATGATGGTATCGATGATGGAGATCAAACCGATCATGACGGATTCCACAGCGGAAGGCCATGCGATATGAAATGTATTTTGATAGATTTGTCTGGATGCGGGAACTTCTCCCAATATCTTTTCGGGTCTAACCATATTCCTGCAAGAAAATACTTTTCTTAAAACAGAAACCATACTGTAACCTCCAATAGTCTGTCAAAAACCTTGTCCGAATCTGTTGCTTCTTTTCCTTTTTTAACCGATCTCTTAAATCGTCTTTTGATACGATCCTGCTTTTTTATAACAACAAAAGGAACAGATCTTCTGCTCCTTATTGATTTTATTTTTATTTTGTTTCTCTGCTTTCTTTCCGCTTTAGTCCGCTTCTTCCACGCCGTCTTCAAAAAGGTCCAATCCACTGATCAACGCGTTGAAGAAGGTTTCATTTTGTTCCATTTTCCATGCGTCTCCCACTTTTTTTAGGGAGATCATCAAATCTGTGGAGGTAACGGGCACTTCATCGCCTCCTACCAGGTCCTTGATATATCCCATTACCAATTCCTGACTTTCTTCATCTGTGAGTTCTTCCCCGTTTGCCATCTTTTCCCAGATTTTTCCCATCAAGTCCGATATCATTTGGGTATACACTTTCACCAGATCGATCCCGGTGATGTTTGCTTTTACCGTTGCCGTTTCTCCGTCTTCCGAGATCGTTTCTTCTTCCGGCTCTACTTCAAGCTTGGACAAAAGCAGTTTTACAAACTCTTTATCCTCTTCATTTTCATATTCCATTCCGGAAACGTCATATCCGTCAAAGTACTGATTGATTTTTTCCGCGTCCTGCTCTTTCAGCGCATCGATCCCTGCCATGACCGTTTCCGTGGGAGACAGTTCTTTCTTTCCTCCCCCGCTGTTACAGCCTGCCAGCGTAAACAGTAAGACTCCTATCATCACGATACTGAGAAGTTTCTGTCGGTTTTTCATGCCCTCACCTCTTTTTTCAATATAAGCAAAAACGGTTCGTTTATCTTATTTTTTATTTTCCCGGCCGGCTGCCCGGTTTTTCTATTGCCAGTCCTTGTCTGCAAAGAGGGCATGTTTCCGGATCATATTGTTTTAAATCCAATTTTGTGGCGCTGATGATCGGATATTTTATTTTTTGGCCTTGTGTCCTGTCTGCGATACAAGCGATCGCTACCACTTCGCCACCCAATTCTTCAATGACCTTTGCTGTTTCCATGGAGGACTTTCCTGTCGTGACCACATCTTCCGTAATGAGTATTTTTTCTCCCGGCTTGATGGTAAATCCTCTTCTTAATGTCATTTCACCGTCTTTTCGTTCTGTGAACATGGCTTTTTTACCGGTTTGGCGTCCTACTTCATAAGCCACGATGATACCGCCCATAGCCGGCCCGATAATCGCGTCAAATTCTATGCCTTTTAGTTTTTCTTTGATCACGCTGATGACTTTTTCCGCCTGTTTCGGATACTGCAACAACTTTGCGCACTGCACATAATGTTCTCCGTGAAGTCCCGAAGAATATTGAAAATGCCCTGTCAACAACGCTTCACTGTCTCTTAAGATCTGAATCACATCTACCATTTGTATGTCCTCCGTTTTTATATTATTCCTCTGATCTCCCGAAGAGAGGATACACCGTTTTCGTTCATCCATTTTTCCAGATTTTCCACGATCTCTTTTCCCAGCAGCGGATTCATAAAGTTGCCGCTGCCGATCTCTACTGCTTCCGCTCCCGCCATGATAAATTCGATGGCGTCTTCCGCCGAAACGATTCCGCCGATACCCACTACCGGAACAGAGACCGCTTTTTTCACTTCATATACCATTCTAAGCGCGATAGGCTTGATGGCCGGCCCGGAAAATCCTGCCGTTACATTGTCAAAAATCGGCTTTCTTTTTTGGATATCTATGGCCATTCCCTTAAAGGTATTGACCAAAGAAAGCGCATCCGCTCCCGCTTTTTCGCAGGATAAAGCCATATCCACAATATCTTCCGCATTGGGCGATAATTTGACTATCAGCGGTTTTTTCGATACTTTTTTTGCTTCTTTTACCACTTCATAAGCCACTTCTGATTTGATCCCGAATGCCATGCCCCCTGATTTTACGTTGGGGCAGGAAATGTTCAGCTCGATCAGCGGCACTTTGGTTTTATTCAACTTTTCCAGACCCATCAGGTATTCCTCTAAACTGCCGCCGCCCAAATTGACGATGGTCACCGTATCATAAGACAGCATCCGGTCCAGTTCGGTCTCGATAAAGGCGTCCACGCCCGGGTTCTGCAACCCTACGCTGTTTAACAGACCGCCTTTTGTTTCATAAGTCCGAATACCGCTGTTTCCTTCTTTTTTATGTAAAGTCAATCCCTTGCTGCAGATGGCGCCCATGACGGAAATGTCATAGAGCTCTTCATACTCTTTTCCATATCCAAAAGTACCGGATGCCCCGATCACGGGATTTTTTAAGGTCACGCCGCATAAATTAACTTCCAACCCTTTATGCATCAAAGATCACATCCTCTCTTAAAAAGACAGGTCCGTCTTTACATACGCGCTGATATCCGTTTACGGTCTTGATCGTACAGCCGATACAAGCGCCGATCCCGCAAGCCATCCGCTTTTCCATGGATACATATACCGGTACGGAATCTGAAAAAACCGCAGCAACATTTTTCATCATGATCTCCGGCCCGCATAAATAGACCGCGTCATAATCTTTTTCTTGTGGCAGGATCTCCGTGACAAATCCTTTTTTCCCAAAAGCGCCGCTTTCGGTGGCGATCAAAGCGCTCTCCGCCACCTTTTCATACTGTTCCCACAGATAAGGTTCTGTTTTGAATCCGGCATAATAATCCGCCCGCACATTTTTTCTTTTACACTCTTTGAGGAGATAATAAAGAGGCGCGGTGCCGATCCCACCGCCGATCACAGCCACGTTTCGATAGGTTTCTTTCACAGGAAATCCGTTTCCCAAAGGTCCCAAAAGCCGAATCGGGTCCCCTTCTTTTAATTGAGACAAAAGAGCGGTCCCTCTTCCCTTTACCTGAAACAAAAACCGTATCAGGTCGTCCTCACGGTCATGGATGCTGATGGGGCGAGACAAAAAGGGTTCTTCTTCCCAAGCTCTTAAGAGATAAAACTGTCCCGCATCTCCCGCAAAATCTCCCGAAACCGTCAAAAGACAAATATGATCTTTTTCATTCACCCATTTTACGTCTTTGACCAAACCCGTTTTATAGTTCATTTAAAATATCATCCCTCATTAAAATTGCCGCGTCTCTGGCATGTTTTTCAAAATTGATCCATCCGTTTTCCTGTTTTCTGTATGCCAACAGGATCCCTCTGGAAGAGTTCACCACACAGCCGTTTTTTTGCACGAACAAAGTCGCCACATCTTTTGCGGTGCCGCCTTGCGCGCCGTATCCCGGCACCAAGAAAAAGGTGTTTTTCATGATCTCTCTGGCATTGACCGCTTCTCCCAGATTGGTGCATCCCACCACGGCTCCCACGGAACCGTAGCCGTATTGTCCCGCTGTTTCTATTGCCAATTGATTGATCTTTTCCCCTACATACTGATATAATTTATTTTCCTCTTTTAAATCGAGCATTTGAAAATCACGGGATCCTTTGTTGGAAGTCTTTACCAGAACAAAGAGTCCTTTTTCTTTTTCCTCGATATAAGGACGAAACGGTTCTATGGTATCCAGTCCCATATACGGATTCAGTGTCATAAAATCGCTTTCAAAACTGCCGGAATAGTGGGCTTTGGCATACATTTTTGCCGTATCCGCGATATCGCCCCGTTTTACGTCCGCGATCACCAGTTTCCCTTTTTGGCGGATATACTGCACGGTTTTGGCATAAGCGGAAAGACCGTCCAGTCCCAACGCTTCGTAATAAGCAATCTGCACTTTGTAGCAGGCTACCACATCGGCGGTAGCGTCAATGATACGCATGTTGAACCGAAATACTTTTTCTCCGTCGGAGATCTCTTCCCTCTTCAAATGTTCCGGCAAATAATCCAGCGCCGTATCCAATCCCAAACAGACCGGACCGAATTCTTCCACCGTTTCATATAATTTGTCAACTATCATGTTATCTTATCCTTTCTGCGCCCTGCCTTGCCGCAATGGACAAAGTAGGCTCCTGAAATGTGATATTCCCTTTTCGTATGGTCAACAGGATCTGTCCGAAAAAGCGCATCCCGTCAAACGGCGTATTTTTTCCTTTTGATACCAGTGAATCCGCTTTCACTTCGATCTCCCGATCCAAGTCCGCCAAAACCAGATCCGCCCAAGCGCCTTCTTGGATCAGGCCGTGTTTCAACCCCAGCAAAGAAGCGGGATTTTTGGACATCAGCTCGGACAATTTTGGAAGCGGCAAATGGTTTTCTTTGACCAAAGTCGTATAAGAGACCATAAACGCGGTTTCCAGTCCCGTCAGGCCCGGAGACCCTTTTCTTTTATCCTCTTTGGAATGGGGCGCATGGTCTGTGGAGATCATATCCACCCATCCTTCTTTGATGCAGGAGATCAAAAACGCTTTATGCTCTTTTGACCGAATCGGCGGATTGACCCGATAATTTGAGATACTGTCATCTAGCGCGATATGATGAGGCGTTACTTCCGCCGTAACGGGAAATCCTTCTTTTTTGGCTTCTATGACCGCTTTCATGGAATCAATGGTGCTTACATGCGCCATATGGAGTCGGCAGCCTGTTTTTTTGGCCAGATGGATATTCCGTATGGTCATCAGGTCTTCGGACAGATAAGTGTCAATAGGCGTCATGTCATGATCTTCCGCGTGAGACATGAGAATAATCCCTCTTTTTCTGCAAAGATCCATTGCTTTTTTCATCACATCGCTTCGCATAACGTCTTTGCCATCTTCCGTGATGATCTTGACCGCATCGTCCAAAAGCGACAAATGGCTCAACGTTTCGCCGTCAAAATGCCGGGTAATGGAAGAAGTTTGATGCCCTTCCACCAGACCGATCTCATTTAAGCGGTCCCTCACCTTTAAAATATCTTCCATAT
>JAEEYS010000116.1 GCA_016288255.1 Bacillota bacterium | reverse complement strand
GTTTTCGGAAGCATTTCAAAAAAAGGAAAACCGTTTGGGGATAAAGGGTGAGAAAGCCGCTAAAAAAAGGGTTTACGGAAAAAGGTTTGGCGGGCGGCAAGCAAGGCGGAAGAAAGATCGATAAAAAAGGGCAGAAAGGCAAAAACAGCCCGAAGGCTGTTTTCGCAGGGATATATTAATATAGGAAAATGAAAAGAAAACGGGAGTTTCCTTTCTGAGTATGTCAAACAGAAGCGGGATCTTCTTCCAAACTGTGGATAAAAAGACCGCTGCGCAGTTTTGGTTCAAACCAGGTGGATTTCGGCGGCATCAAAAGACCCGCGTCCGAAAGCTCCATGAGATCTTCGATGGCGGTAGGGTATAGGAAAAATCCTACCTGCATATCCAATAATGTTCTCCTGAGCACTTCGCCTTTGCCGCGGATCCCGCCGATAAAGTCGATCCGCTGATCTTGTCTGGGGTTCATGATCCCCAAAACAGGCGCAAGCAAGAAGTTTTGCAAAATAGAGACATCCAAACTTCTGGTCAGATCGTTTTCTACCAAAGCTAACAGATTCGCCTTTGGTTTCAAGCAATACCAAGTTTGATCGAGGACCATGCCGATCTCATGCTTTTGCTGCGGTTCCCAATTTTCATCCGATACGATTTCCAAAGAGAAATTTTGCTGCACTAAGTCTAAAAATTCCTGTTTTGTGTGCTTGTTCAAATCTTTGACCACACGGTTGCAGCTTAAGATCGTCAATTCTTCCGCGTCAAAGAGGACCGAGAATAAAAATTCATATTCTTCTTCCCCTGTGGGAGAAGGATTTTTTTTGCGCCGATCTTCCGCAACAAGAGAAGCGGCTTTGGCGCGGTGATGTCCGTCTGCGATATAAAGAGAGTCTACCTTTTGGAATTCCTGTATCAAGGCGTCGATCTCTCTTAAACTCTGGATCCGAAAGACACGGTGCAAAACACCGTCTTCCGCAACAAAGTCATAAAGAGGAGACCCTTTTTTAGCGGAACGGATCAATTCCTGTAAAGAAGGATGGCTCCGATAAGCCATAAAGATGGGGCCTGACTGCGCGTTTAAAGAATCAATGTGACAAAACCGGTCTTGCTGTTTGTCGATCCGTGTATTTTCATGTTTTTTGATGATCCCTTCCTCATATTCTTTGATAGAGGTCAGCGCGACGATCCCCGTTTGTGTTTTTTGGTTCCGGGTCAGTTCATAGAGGTAAAGAGAAGGACGCTCTTCCGTCAAAAAGTATCCTTTGGAAAGAAAATCATTATACACTTCTTTTCCTTTGGCGTGGATCTGTTCCAAAGGAATGTCCTTTCTTTCTTCCTCAAAGTGGATCTCCGGACTGTCGATCCCCAAAAAAGACAGGGGTTCTTTCATTACTTCGATGCGAGCTTCTTCTTCGCTGAAAACATCATAAGGCAGTGCTGCGATTCTTTTTGCCAATTCTTTTTTCGGACGGACAGCCCGAAAAGGTTTAATGGTTGCCATAAAATCACCTTCCTATCTGTCTTACTTTTAATACGTCGGGAATTTGACGTATTGCTTCTAAAGTCGTATCTGAAACTTTGCTGTCTAAATCAAACATAGTATAAGCATAAGCGTTTTTACTCTTGTTGACCATATCGGAAATGTTGACGTTTTCCGATGCGATGGCTTGCGCCAGCTGACCGATCATATTGGGGATGTTTCGGTGTAAAATAGTCAGCCGTCCCGGTTTTTGCAAAAGGCCCATATCGCAAGTAGGGAAATTTACGGAATTTTTGATATTGCCGTTTTCCAAAAAGTCCATCAGCTGGTTGACTGCCATAATAGCGCAGTTTTGTTCCGATTCCAAGGTGGAAGCGCCCAAATGCGGTAAAATAATGGCGTGTTCCATTTTGGCCGTGCCGGGGGTAGGAAAGTCCGTAACATACCGTCTGACTTTTCCGGCTTGAAGCGCTTCTGCCATAGCGGTTTCTTCTACCAAAAGATCCCGGGCAAAATTCAAGACCACGACACCGTCTTTCATCATGGCAATGGATTCTTTGTTGATGATATGTTTGGTGTCCGGCAATAACGGCACATGAATGGTGATATAATCGCATTCTTTAAACAATGCGTTTAGATCTTCGATATGTTTGACGCGGCGGGATAAGTTCCATGCCTGGTTTACGGAAATAAAGGGGTCATACCCATACACATCCATACCCAGTTCTACGGCGCTGTTGGCAAGTTTCATGCCGACGGCGCCCAAACCGATCACGCCCAGTTTTTTGTTGATCAGTTCACAGCCTGCGAAGCGAGATTTTTCTTTTTCGGTCAATTTCGCGATGTCGGCTTCGTTTTTGGCGCTTGCTACCCAATTGATCCCATCTACGATATCACGGGAAGCCAACAGCATTCCGGCGATCACCAGTTCTTTTACGGCATTGGCATTGGCGCCGGGAGTGTTGAATACCACGATCCCTTCTTCCGCGCAGCGTTCTACGGGAATGTTGTTGACGCCTGCGCCGGCTCTTACGATAGCATGGAGCGTATTGGGGAAATCCGTATCCTGCAGGGAAGCGCTTCTGACCAAAACGCCTTCTGCTGCCTTGAGATCATCTGTAACCTGATAATTGGAAGTCAATAATTTTAAACCTTCGTCAGAAATATTATTAAAGCATTTTATTTGAAACATTTGATATTCTTTCCTTTCTGAAACATGAGAATCATTTTTGTTTATTTGTTGTAGCGGGCCTCGAACTGTTCCATGAATTGGACCAGTGTTTTGACCCCTTCTATGGGCATAGCGTTATAGAGGCTGGCCCGGATACCGCCAACAGAGCGGTGGCCTTTGAGGTTCACCAACCCGGCTTCTTTTGCTTCATCCAAAAAGACGTCGGTCAAAGCAGGATCTTTTGGAAGGAAGGTCACATTCATGACCGAACGGGAATCTTTTTCCGCTGTGCCGTAAAACAGTTTGCTTTGATCCAAATAATCATAGAGCAAAGCCGCTTTTTCCTGATTGATCTTTTCCATAACGGACAGTCCGCCCAAAGAGAGCAGCCATTTTAAAACTTTGCCTGCGATATAGATACTGTATACAGGCGGCGTATTATAAAGAGAATTGCTGTCCGCGTGTGTTTTGTATTTTAGCATCGTAGGTACCGGAATCAGCGTTTCTTCCGGGATCAGGTCCTTGCGGATGATGACGATGGTCACGCCGGCAGGGCCTAGATTCTTTTGCGCTCCCCCAAACAACAGACCGTATTTTGTGACGTCTAACGGTTTGGATAACAGGCTGGAGGAAATATCGGAAACCAAAGGCACTCCCTGGGTATCCGGCAAAGACGAATAAGCTGTTCCGTAAATGGTATTGTTTTCACAGATATACACATAATCGCTGTCCGGACGGACCGAGAACGCACTTAGATCAGGGATATAAGAAAAGCTTTTGTCTTCGGAAGACAAGGCTTTTCTAGCGTCTAAAAAGACTTGTCCTTCCTGGAACGCTTTTTTTGCCCATTGACCTGTCACGATATAATCCGCTTTTTTATTTTTCATCAAATTCAAGGGGATCATGGCAAACTGCGTGGAGCCGCCCCCTTGTAAAAACAAGATTTCATACTCAGCCGGTATTTGATACAGTTTTGTAAAATCTTCCTTGGCTTCTTCCAAAATCGTTTCAAACAGTTTGGAACGATGAGAGATCTCCATAACAGACATACCGGAACCTTTATAACTGCACATTTCTTCTGCCGCTTCCACCAGCACGCTTTTCGGCAAGGTGCTGGGGCCTGCTGAAAAATTATAGATTTCTTTTGCCATAAATAATGAAAAACCTCCTAAAACAAGTAATCGATCTCATCCGGTTTTTACCATATCGGAGTATATTGAAAGAAGAGAATGGGATCATTGTCACAGTAAGTGAACGATGAATAAAAAACCGGAATGAAACAATCTGAAATGCCTGTTGTCCATATTGCTTTCTTTTATTTATATTATAACAGATTTCAGCGCACAAATTACAAAATAATTTTACGGAATAAAAATGCATATGTCAACAATTTTATACGGTTTTTCTTCCGCATTGCTAAAAATTTAACTTTCTTTTTTAAGGAAAATATAGTATAGTGGATTCAAAGTACAAAACATATAAAATAACAAAAGGATAGGACATTAGGAGGCGTAGATAAAATGAAGAGTTTTGCCAGCGACAACCATTCCGGCGCGCACGTCAAGGTGATGGAAGCGTTAAAAAACGCGAACGTAGAACATGCGGTGGCCTATGGAGAGGATGAGATCACCTATGCTGCCGTAGAAAAGATAAAAGAGCATTTGGGAGAAGATATCGATGTGTATTTTGTATTTAACGGGACCGGCTCCAATATTTTGAGTTTGGCAACGATCATGCAGTCTTATCAGGCGGTGATCTGCCCCGCGTCAGCGCATATTTATGTGGATGAATGCGGCGCTATCGAACATGCCGTAGGCTGTCAGCTGATCGCGGTCGACACAGCGGACGGGAAGCTGAGAGTGGAAGATATCAAACCCCATCTGCATGTGCTGGGCGAGATGCACCATGCGCAGCCTAAAGTGATCTCCATCAGTCAATGCACAGAGCTTGGCACCCTGTATCAGCCGGAAGAAGTAAAAGCGCTGGCGGATTTTGCCCATGAAAACAATATGCTCCTGCACATGGACGGCGCCAGGATCTTTAACGCGGCGGCAGCGTTGCAAAAGACCGTGAAAGAGATCACCGCGGATCTGGGCGTGGACGTATTGTCTTTGGGCGGCACAAAAAATGGCATGATGTTTGGGGAAGCGGTCGTATTTTTCAACAAAGACTTATCTAAAGGAGCAAAATATGTCAGAAAGCAATACGGCTTGATGTCTTCTAAAATGCGGTATATCGCCGCGCAGTTCCTGGAAGTTTTGACCGATGACCTGGCGTATAAAAATGCAGAACACTCCAACCGCATGGCAAAACGGTTATATGACGGGATCAAAGACATAGAAGGGATCACTCCGGTCCAAAAAGTGGAATGTAACGGCCTCTTTATCAAACTGCCGGCAGAAGTGATCCCGGTATTGCAGGAACGGTTTTTCTTCTATGTATGGGATTATGAAGAATCTACCGTAAGATGGATGACTTCTTTCGATACGGAAGAAGAAGACGTAAACGCCTTTGTTTCTTATATCCGAGAAGTGATGGAAAACCGGAAGAAATAAGAAAAAGGGCTTTTAAACTGCTTAAGAGAGCAGGAAAATAAAATAAAGGAGGGAAGAAGCATATGGGAACCTTTTCGATCAGAGTAGATAACCTGCAGTGGATCGATGGAAAGAAGGACGATCCTTTTGACCTTTGTTTACACGGAGACGCTGTAGCAACAATCGGAGAGCGTGTGCTGAAATATCATGCCACTGTCAGTGCCACAGCGCTGTATCTATTAAAAACATTGACAGAAGACCATATCATTTATGAGGACAATCAAATGCTTCCCTGCTGCGGTTTTTCTTTGTTTCCCAATGAAGCGGCGGACAATGTCGTCATTATCGGCTGCGATAACGGGATAGACTGGACTGTGAAACACGAGGGCGAAGAGGTGGTGCTGATCCTGGAAGACGGAACAGCGGAAAGAGTCCCTTTCGCCGCCTATGAAAAAGAGGTTTACGCGTTTGCGGACGAGATAGAGGCTTACTATCGGTCCTGCAGCCCGAAACAGGTATCGGAAGATCCGTGGGAAGAAAAAGGGTATACCGCTTTTTGGAAAGAGTGGCACAGAAGAAGAGGAAAAAACGATCAATAGAGCATAAAAAAAGGATCCGGAAGGGGCGTCCGTCATAAAGAAGGTAGCTGAGTTTTACTCAGCTACCTTCTTTACTATATCAACAAATCAGAAGTTATTATTCTATTAGTTCTGTCAACGCCTTGTTGTAATCATCCTCTATCAGAATGACCTTCTCACCGACACTTCCGAACGTTTCGATGTACCATCTGTTACATTCCTTCAGGTCATCGGGTGTACAATCGGCTTCGATCAGCCTGGATTCTATATCCGACTCATGTCCGATGATCTCATGATAATGACTGTCAATATACTCTTCGGTCATGGCAAGGCAAATGAATCGAATAGACGGCAGATAATGCGCATCAAAGTCATTTCTCCAATCTGCGGGAATATAACAGCCCTCAACGACTAAGTTCTGTCTGTTTTCGACTACGGTCTTGATCATCTCGCGGACAATGGGCCATAGATACTCCGTGAGAGCATCGTCGTCTTCTGGCCCAAGCTCTGTGTTGCCGCTGCGGATCAGCCCCATCTTCAGATGGTCAATGGAGAGATATGGATATTTGTACTTTTCGAGCATTCGCTGCGCCAAAAGAGTCTTTCCTGTGTGAGACGCTCCTGTTAACAAAATAATCACGTTCCTGCCTTTACCTCCCAAATCCCGAGCTGTCGCGATGACATCTAAATGGCCTACTCAACCCTCCGACCGGAACGGTTGATATGTTCTGACAGAGTGATTTTTACGGTCAATTTCGTTCTCAAACGCTGTCATAGAAGTTCCTCGTCAAAACCAGATTATAATACAGCAAGTATTTCAGAAACTGCAACAAGCGCTGCTTCGCCGCTGATTGCAACCCGTCCATTATCCAGCATTACACAGTCCAGATACCCTCCGCGCTTTGACGCCTGATAAGCCTTTATCCGCTTCCTTCCAAGCTCATGCGACCAGTAATCTGCAATCTGGCAATGGGCTGAACCGCATACCGGGTCTTCAGGTATGGAGAGCTTAGGGCAAAAGCTCCGCGAGATACAATCGGTTTGAGTGCCTCGCGCCGTAGCATTCTGAATGCGGCCTTCAATCTGTTTAAGCAGCTCCTGATCCGGCGTCATGTTCCGCACCTGCTCCTCAGTTTCAAACACGCAAACCAAATCCAGCCCCAATGTTGTTCTCCATGGCCAACTTCATCATGGATTCCTTTGATGGCCAGTTATCCATGACACACACCGCCGCCGGGTTTCCCGAAAACGGCTGGCTTGTAAATGCATCCACTATGTACTGCTTCATAGGCCCTCCCTATACCGTCGCTATGACTTCCACTTCACAGATGGCCCCCTTTGGCAGAGACTGAATCCCCACACAGGATCGTGCGGGTTTTTTGGTAAAGTACCGTGCGTACACCGTATTGAAGGCGACGAAATCGTTGATGTCCGTCAGGAAACAGAGAGTCTTGACGGCGTTCTCAGGCTTTGTACCCGCCGCTTCCAGGATGGCAACCAGATTCTTCATCACCTGTTCCGCCTGCTCCTCGATGGTCGTCCCCACCAGCTCTCCCGTGCTGGGATTAAGGGCGATCTGGCCAGACGTATAGACCAACCCATTGATCACAACCGCCTGTGAATACGGCCCGACCGCCGCAGGTGCCTTTTCCGTGTAGATGGTTTTCATAATTAATTCCTCCCATTGTCTATGTCGATTTGATTTACAGCACCATGACCAACGTTCCCGCGCCGATCAGGATGCAACCTATCAGAGATTTCGTGCTGAACTCCTCATGCAGAAAGATATAGGCCAGCGCCAGCGTAATAACCACGCTCAGCTTGTCGATGGGTACCACTATGATTCTCATAGATGTCCGGCGTGTTCGTTGCAATATTTTCTAATGCCCATATGAAACTCAGCCTGACCTTCGACTCCTCATCAGAGGCAAAACGGAACAATTCTGTCCAGCACGACTCGATTACAGTATAGTCACCTCGTCCAATCCTGCCGAGGGCGTTAACAGCACGTTCTCTCAAAAGCGGCTCTGTGCGGTCAATCTTCCATCTCCATATTATTCGGTTTACAACCCTGACATCCAAACAACTGTCTCAACCCCCGACTTCTAAATGGCCTACTCAACCCTCCAGCAAAATGACCTGCAGATATGTTCCTGACGAGTGTTTTTCGAGTGAATTGCGTGGGCAGCAATGATGTGGTCAAATCGATAAACTGCTTGTTTTCAAGCCTTTCAGCGCCTCTTATGTGTTTGCTTTAGACATCAATACTACGCACTCCACATGCTTCGTATAGGGAAAGTTGTCAAACGCCTTAACGGATTCCACCCGGTATCCCTCTTCCTGCATTACCGCCAGGTTCTGGGCCAGGGTCAGGGGATTGCAGGAAACATAGACGATGGTGTCCACCCTGTAATCCAGGATCTTACGCAGCGCTTTCGGCAGGATCCCCGCCCGCGGCGGATCCACCACGATAATGTCCGGCTTCTCCTCCACCCGGTCCAGCGCTTTGAAAACATCGCCTGCGATGAATTCGCAGTTGACCAGGCCGTTCAGCGCCGCATTGACCCGGGCCGCTTCCACGGCTTCCTCCACCAGTTCGATCCCCACGACTTTCTTCGCCCGCAGGGCCATGATCTGGGAGATGGTGCCGGTGCCGCTGTAAAGGTCGAAAACGGTCTTTCCCTCCAGTTCCGGAATCAGTCCCACGGCATAAGAGTACAGCCG
>JAEEYS010000115.1 GCA_016288255.1 Bacillota bacterium | reverse complement strand
TGCGCTTTACTCTTTAAACCCAAGGGTTGATTCCATGATTTTATTCTTTTTCTCCGCTAAAACACAAAAGAGCAGGCTTAAACCTGCTCTTTTTATTTTCAAAAACGCCGCGTGACAAGGCTCTTTTGATTCCATTTTATAACAAAGGCGAAAACAGTCTGGCCGTAGACTGTTTCAATCGATCCATGGCATTTCTGTCCAAAAAATCCTTTAAAAGCACTTCTTCACTGTATTTTAAGTCATCCTGAAAAATCTCTTCCAGCTTTTCCACCACTTCTTTGTCATAATAAAACGCGTTGACCTCAAAGTTCTGCTGTAAGCTTCTTAAATCCAAATTCGCAGTCCCGATAGAAGCCACTCCGCTGTCCGTTACGAATATCTTGGAATGGATGAACCCCGGCGAATAGCGATAGATGCGGATCCCCGCTTTTAACAATTCTTCAAAATTGCTCTCTGTCGCCCAATAAACAAATTTTTTATCCGGTATCCCCGGTACAATGATTTTTACGTCTACCCCCGCCAAAGCGGAAGTGATCAGCGCGTCTTTGATGCTTTCGGAAGGGATCAAGTACGGCGTAATGATGTGGATCCTTTTTTTGGCCATGGCAATGATCATAAAGTATGCCTGTAAAATAGATTCCCAATCGCTGTCCGGGCCGCTGGGCGCGATCTGTACGATCTCATCCCCATAGTAAGCCAAAACCGGAAAATACCGATCCTCTTCCATTACTTTTTCATCGCTCACAAAATACCAATCTCTCAAAAAAATATCCTGTAAAATATAAACGCCTTCTCCTTCGATCTTCATATGGGTATCCCGCCATACGCCGAATCGAGGATGATGTCCCAAATATTCATCTGCGATATTGACACCGCCGGTATAGCCGATTTTGCCGTCAATTACCACAATTTTTCGGTGATTTCTATAATTGGAATACCGATTTAAAAACGGGAAAATAATCGGCAAAAACGGCTTGACTTCCACACCCGCATGAGTCAATTCCCGAATATATCTGCCTTTGATGTAGCGAGCACCGAACCCGTCATAGATCACCCTGACTTTGACTCCTTCTTTTGCTTTTTTGATCAAAATATCTTTGATACGGTTGCTTAGACTGTCATCTTTTATAATAAAGAATTCCAAATGGATATGGTCTTTTGCTTCTTCCATGTCCTGCATCATCTGCTTGAATGTCAAGATACCGGAAGCAAAAATTTCCGAATGATTGTTGGCAGTAAAGGGATATGTAGAGTTGCGCAAAAGAAGACTCGATACTTTTTGACCCATATCGCTGTCTTCTCCGCTGAACACTTTTTCTCTTTCTACCGCGTGGATCTTTTCTTCTATGCCGGCGCGGTTGTCTGTATAAGGCTCTCTGGCAGAGATCTTGCGAAATACTTTTTGCTTTCTGATATCCGTTCCAAAGAAAATATATAAAATGAATCCCAGCAGAGGAATAAAAACCAGTACGATCAGCCAAGCTGCCGTAGAAGCCGGATTCCTGTTTTCAAAAAAAATGGCGAGTGCGATAAAAATGATGATGAGCGTCCAAGTGATCGAAAACATGTTGGAAAATATATTTTTTGCAAAATTTCCCAAAACGTGCCAATCAACAGAAAGTGCAGACAAATCCCCTTTCATATACTGGAGTATCCCCATGTTCTCGCCCCCTTGTTCCTTCTTTCTCTTTATTTTACCATAAAATACGAGGAAAAGAATCCATTCCCTTCAATCCACGCCCCGCTTTCTAAAACAGCAACAAAAAAAGGATGGTCTTTGCCATCCTTTTTGCTCCATTTTTCTCATTCAGTAATTTTCATCCTGCAGCTCAAAATATCCCTGCTCTTTTCCACATACGCTGCAGACCGCCGGCGCAGAAGTCCCTTCATGAAGATGTCCGCAGCTCCTGCATTTCCAGGTAAAGACCATATCCTTTTGAAAGACCTGATCTTTTTCTAAATTATTTGCCAGTGCCATAAATCGTTTTTCATGCGCCGACTCTATTTTTCCTATTTTTTCAAACAAGTCGGCAATTTTTCCGAATCCTTCTTCTCTGGCGGTCCTAGCAAAAGCAGGATACAGATTTTCCCATTCATCCCGCTCTCCCTCTATGCTGATCTTCAAGTTGTCTTTGGTTTTGCACAAAAGCTTCAGTTCTCTTGAAAACAATTCTGCATGTTCTTTCTCATTTTCCGCCGTTTCCTGAAAAATCGCGCCGATCTGCTCATAACCGTCTTGTTTTGCCAAATTGGCATAAAATTGATATCGAACATTCGCCATACTTTCGTTGGCTACCGCGGCGATCAGATTTTGTTCCGTCTTAGAACCTTTTAACTCCATTTTTATCCGCTCCTCTCCATTTCAGGTGATTTTCTTACTTTCTTTTATAGTGTTTGCTGTTTTTGAGAAAATATTCCTGTCATGGAGAGAAAATTTATGTAGCTGCATGACCAAGATCGTTCGGCCGCTTTCCCTTTTGTTTTCTGCTCACATTTTATCGGTCAAATGGATTTTATCGTACAAAACAAAAACTTCTATGAGATCATAGAAGCTTCTTGTAAAAAAAGAGTAAGTCTATAAGCCGAGTTCTGTCGTGAGTGGCCATCTATCTAGGATAACAGTTGCCTGTTACCTCAAGCGATCTTACCCGGAAACCAGACGGGCCGCCTGTATGCGTTTCCCTATTTGATCTTGCTTTAAGTGGGGTTTACAGAGCCAGCCAGTCGCCTGACTGCTGGTAAGCTCTTACCTTACCTTTCCATCCTTACCTCCAAAGAGGCGGTCTATTTCTGTTGCACTATCCCTGAGGTCGCCCTCGCTGGGAGTTACCCAGCACCCTGCCCTATAAAGCTCGGACTTTCCTCGTATTTTTCAAAGAAAACACGCGGCCACTTAACTTACTCCTATTTTATCCTATCAGGATTTTCTTCTTTGTCAATATATAAAATTCTGCCGCAGGAATCACAGTAAAACACCTTATCCTCTTCTGTCCTGATGTCATGTGCTGTGATCACGGGAAGCCCCATATGACAGGCAGAACAATGATTGTCCACTACTTTGGAAATAGCCATAGACCCTTTTTTGCGGTAAAGATCATAAAAAAGCGCCAGGTCTTCTTCCGGGATCCCTTCTTCCAGCTTGTTTTTGACTGTTTCCAGCTCATCTATCCTAATCTTGAATTTTTCCAATTCTCCTTCATAGATATGAAGCGCCTTTTCCATATGCTGACTTAACTGATTTTGATATTTTTCCGCTTTTTCCAGTTTTTCCTGATACTGCTTTATCTGATTGGATAACCCCGCGCATTCCTTTTCCATTTTCTTTTGACTTTCGTCATACTGCGCGATCTGAGATTCAATGGGTTCCATGTCTTTTACTGTTGTTACACTGCCGTCATACAGTTTATCACTTAATTTTTCTTTTCCTTTTATAATAAGGTCTTCCTGTTCTTTCAGGTTTTTGATCTTGATATCGGATTTTTTGATTCGCAGATTCAACTTTTCAATCATATTGCCGACTTTTGTATTTTCCTGTTCCATCTGCTTTATGGTGTTCATGATCTTACTGTTATCTCTTGCATTTTCCAGGTG
>JAEEYS010000114.1 GCA_016288255.1 Bacillota bacterium | reverse complement strand
CGTTCACTCTGTAACTCCTTGATTTTGTCCCTGGACATGGTTTCGATTTCCTGTTGATAATACTGTTCCATCTAACTGCTCCTTATTCCTAATGAATTATTCCGCTCTTCCCAAAGAAAAAGCTTTTTTGTTTATTTCAACGAACTTTGGAGGGACGACCGCTTCGATCGCACGATACCAAACTTCTTCTGAAAAGTCAAAAGAATGAGATAATCTACCCATTAACACCAAATTGACCGCTTTGGAAGACCCTGCTTCCTGCGCTTTTGTAAGACAGTCGATCGCATCTACCTTTACACCGGCAGCTTTCATTTTTGCGACCAGATCCTTTGGATATTCCGCCGCGCCCGTGATCACAGGCATCGGATCGATCTGCTGCGTATTGACAACGATCTTTCCGTCCGGTTTTAAAAAGCCCATGTATCTGGCGGCTTCCAATAGTTCAAAAGAGACGATCACATCCGCTTCACCCTTGTCTATTACGGGAGAATATACTTTATCTCCAAACCGGACATAAGTCACAACGCTGCCTCCCCGCTGCGACATGCCGTGCACTTCGGATACTTTGACATCATAGCCTTCCGTCAAAAGAAGGTGCCCCAAAAGTTTGCTTGCCAAAACAGATCCTTGTCCGCCTACACCGACGATCATAATATTTTTTGTCATGACAGCGCGCCTCCCTTCTTGGTACCCAGCGCATCGAAAGGACAAAGCTGTGTGCAAACGCCGCAGCCTACGCACAGGGTTTCGTCAATAGCCGCTTTTTTATCCTTGATCCCAATAGCGGGACAGCCCAGCTTCATACAAGACTTGCAGCCTACGCATTTTTCCCGGTCCGCAGCAATGGGCGGTTTTGCCTTTACATATTTTAAAAGAGCGCAAGGCCTTCTGCTGATGATCACCGAAGGTTCTTTTGCTTGTAATTCTTCCTTGAGAACACGATCGCACTCTTCCAAGTCATAAGGATCCACAACACAGACTCTTTTAAATCCCATAGCGCGGCAAAGCGCTTCCAAATTGATCTTTCCCGCAGGATCCCCTTTGATATTGTAGCCTGTGGTGGGATTTTGCTGATGTCCCGTCATTCCCGTAATGGAATTATCCAAAATGATCACAGTGGAATTGGACATATTATAGGCAACATTGGCAAGTCCCGTCATGCCGGAATGCATAAAAGTGGAATCGCCCAAGACCGCAACGGTATTCCCTTCTATTTCTTCTCCTCTTACCTTGTGGAACCCATGGACCGCGCCGATGGAAGCTCCCATGCAAGCGCAAAGTTCCATCGCCGACAGCGGCGCAACGGCGCCCAAGGTATAACAGCCGATATCGCCCAAAACCGTACAATGATTGCGGTTTAGGGTATAAAACATGCCTCTGTGGGGACATCCCGCGCACATCACAGGCGGTCTTAAAGGAATTTTTTCTTCCAAGGCAGCAGACGCTTTGGGAGAAAATCCCAATTTTTCGGCGATCAATCCCTGCGAAAATTCGCCGATCATGGGAAATAAGCTCTTTCCTTCTACGGCTAACCCCAGTTTCTTACAATGATTTTCTATGATGGGATCCAATTCTTCTATGACGATCAACCGTTTTACTTTTGCCGCAAAATTTTTGATCAATTCTTCCGGCAGCGGATTGACCATCCCCAATTTTAAAACGGAGGCCTTTTCTCCAAACACTTCTTTTGTATATTGATACG
The DNA here is from genome assembly GCA_016288255.1 of Bacillota bacterium. Taxonomy (GTDB): domain Bacteria; phylum Bacillota; class Tb-RUG-66; order Tb-RUG-66; family Tb-RUG-66; genus Tb-RUG-66. The sequence continues at coordinate 2,125 of JAEEYS010000114.1, read as the reverse complement.
ACGTGGAAGAAGTGATAATACCGATATCACCGCTGCCCCATTCGATCCTGTTCAACGGTGTCGTTTCCGCGTATGCCAGCAGTTTTTTTGCCCGTTCTTCCACAAAAGGATGTTTCGGTCTTGCGTTTGCCGGCATCATCACATATTTCGCGATATTTTTTATATAAGGTCTTAATTCTATTTCTTCCCGTTCTCCGCATTCTACCAAGCTTTGTGAATGCGCCACACGGGTGCACATCTTGAGAATGACCGGTGTATCGAACTCTTCCGACAAACGAAATGCCAGTTTCGTAAACTGTTTTGCTTCTTCGGAATCCGACGGTTCCAGCATCGGCACCTTTGCCGCAATGGCATGGTTCCTGGAATCCTGTTCGTTTTGTGAAGAATGCATTCCCGCATCATCCGCCACAATAATGACCAAACCGCCGTTGATACCGGTATAAGACATGGTATAAAGCGGATCTGCTGCTACATTGAGCCCTACATGTTTCATGGCACAGGCAGCTCTTCCACCTGCCATGGCAGCGCCAAAGGCGACTTCCATCGCTACTTTCTCATTGGGCGCCCATTCTGCATAAATATCATCAAACTGGACCGCTTCTTCTGTCACTTCCGTGCTGGGCGTACCGGGATAACTGGATATGACTCGGCACCCTGCTTCATACAATCCGCGGGCCACTGCTTTATTTCCAAGCATTAACTCTTTCATCTTGCACCCCCATGCATTTCCTTTTAAATATAAATTTTCCCTCATATATTATCACATTTTTATTCCATAAAGTAAAGTCTATTCTGACCAAATTCTTTATTCCAAAAATCAATACCGCCCGAAGGTCGGACGGCATTGTCTGCAGCTCTTTTCTGTACTATGGAATCCGGGTTTATAGGGCCGCTTTTGTCTATCTCGCCCCAATTGATATTTATTCCGCTAAAGTTTCCGGCTCCGGATATTCCACACCAAATGTTTCTACCGTTACCTTCTTCATTTTTTGATCTTCTTTCGGTTTATCCCGCAGGTTTCTTCTGACGCCGACGATTCGATCCGCTTCTTCGATCCCTTCGATCACTTTGCCAAAAGCGGCATACTGCCCGTCCAGATGGGGCGCGTCTTCCACCATGATAAAAAACTGTGATCCCGCGCTGTCGGGATCCATGGCTCTTGCCATAGAGATCACGCCTTTGGTATGTTTTAAAGTGTTTTGAAATCCGTTGGCCGAAAATTCCCCTTTGATTCCATATCCGGGTCCGCCCACACCTCTTCCCAAAGGGTCCCCTCCTTGGATCATAAAACCGGGGATCACCCGATGAAAGATCAATCCGTCATAATACCCTTTTTTGACCAGTGAGATAAAATTATTGACGGTATTGGGTGCCGTTTCCGGATACAGTTCCACTTTGATTTGATTCCCGTTTTCCATTTCGATCGTTACGATCGGATTTGCCATGTTATCCCTTCTTTCTCTTATGTTCCTTTTCTTCTTTGTTTTGATCACTATCATTGTACCGAAAAAGTCGGAAAGTTGCAATTTTTTCTCTTTCCCATTTTATTCAGTTTCTTTCTTTTTCTTCCTTTTCGTTGCCGAAAAAAAGCGCGTCTTTTCCGAATTTTTTATGGATCTCATCCACGATATCCAACACTTTTTTATCCTTTTCCAGCTTGGAAAAATCCATATCGAACAGATTCAGCTGCTGTTCTTCCTCTTCTTCAAAATGGGAAACGGACAAGCCGATCAATCGGACTTTTCTCTCCAGTTTCATGTCTCGAAGCAGACTCTTTGCCACGCCGAAGATCTTTTCGAACTGATTGGTCACCCGCTCCATGGATTTGCTTTTGGTATGGGTCTCAAAATTGTCATATTTTATTTTGATCGTTACGGTTTTGATATAGATATGTGTTTTTTTCAAATGCCTGCAGATCTCTTCCGCGTATTCTTTCAGCACATTTTGCAAAAACACTTTATCCAGCGTATCTTCCATCAAGGTGGTCTCTTTTCCGTAAGATTTGACGATCGGTTCTTCTTCTAAAGGTCTATCATCTATCCCTCTGGAAAAATAGTACATCATGGTACCGAATTTTCCGAATTTCTGCGTCAAATATTCTTCAGACAACCGATGCAGATCTTCT
>JAEEYS010000113.1 GCA_016288255.1 Bacillota bacterium | reverse complement strand
GAAAGGATAAGTGAAAGCTTTTAAAGTCCGTTCCAAAATATATCCGAGTCCAAAGGTCAAAGCGACCGTGCCGATACCGATGGGGCCTCCCAGAACGTAGGCCAAAAGAAGCGTGATCGCGTCCATAGCGATCCGAATGTTTCTGATCTTAAAATGATATTTTTGATGGAGCCCCAGCATGAGACCGTCTCTGGGACCGGACCCTAAATGCGTGTTCATATAAATGCCGATGCCTGCCGCCAAAACAAAAATACTGGCAATCATCAACACCATTCTTCCCGCAAAAGTCGAAGGGATGGGGATCACATTCCAACTCATGACCAAATCGAGGAAAAAGCCGACAAAAAACATATCCATCAAGGTTCCCAAAGCGGGATAGATCTTAAAAAACAAATTGGCGATAATGATGGCTGCGGTAATGACTTGAGATGCCTGGCCGATAGTTAGGGGAGTATGCTTGGATACCCCTACGTTCAAAGAGCCAATCGCATTCATTCCCAAATCGGAATTCAGTGACATTACATGAGAAACGCCGATAAGGAAAAACCCGAACAGCGTTACAAGAATGCGTTTGATCAGATCTTTTTGATACTCTCTGTCTTGAAGCAGCTTTTTTAAATAATTTTGGAAACGTTCCTTGAGCCCGATCTTTCCTTCTTCTGCCGCAAAATCCGTATCTTTTTTTTCCTGAACAGACATGGATAAATCTCCTTTAACATCATTTACTAATTATAATAATACACAGAATTTTAAAATAAACAAGGGATTTTAAGAAAGAAATCCGATTTCATTTTAGGGGTTTTATCCTGAAAGAGTCCCGGATAGAAACCGCGTTATGCCAAAAAAATACAGGGGAATAAAAAAGATGGTTTTATGGAGGGCAGAGAATCGGGAGAAAGGAGAAAAACAGGCAAAACAAACGCAGGCAAAACTTTTTGCCGCTAAAATTTATACTTTAAAATGAAAATAAATTCCGGTATGGTAGGAGTTGTAAAAAAAGAAAACAATGTTAAAGGATTCTCAAAAATTGCTGAATTCCGCTATTGCTTAAAGAAAAATTAAGTGCTATAATGATAGAAATCGATGTAATTCGTGGTATTTTTGTGCGCTTATTTTTGTTATATGTTTTTCCTATAAGCAAACATAAATATACATAATTTTGATTCTATATGTGGTGGCAGAGTCCACACTATTTTTATAAAAAATAAATAATTTATTCTACAGGAGGGTTTTTATTATGAAAAACAGACCTTTATTAGTACTAAGATACCAAGTAAATCCGGAAAACGAAGAAGCATTCGAACAATGGTACCAAGCATACATGAAAAGATTCATGTCCAGAGTACCTGAAATGGTAACCGGCAGAAGAGTTGTAACAGAAAGAAACGGTATCAAAGAATATTTAAGCATCTATGAAATCGAAAGTCCTGAAAAAGTAGAAGCAGCTTTGGCAAATATCGTACAGGATACACCTGAAAGAATCAAAGACAGCGCAGAATGGCATGAATGGGAACACACAACATTATCCAGCTTAAACGATGCTGTATACTATCAACTTCAATTCGAAGAAAGATAAGATACTGGGAAATCGTTGAAAATTAAAAAATCCATCTTAGAGGTGTAAAATTCATGAAAACATGTAATTGTAACTTTAAACCAAATATGGCTGTATTGCAACCAATCACAATCAACCATATGGAAGTAAGAAATAGATTCGTTATGCCAGGTATGGGGACTCTTTTCGGAGAACCGGATTGTACTGTTGGCGATCGTTTTGTAGGCTACATTGAAGCAAGAGCAAAAGGCGGTTTAGGACTTATCATCGTAGAATATACCGCTGTTGTATCCGAAGGTAGAGCAGCAACAAACGAATTGGGTATTTGGGATGACAGATTCATTCCCGGACTCAAGAGATTGACAGAAGCTGCTCACAAACATGGTGCTAAAATCGGTATCCAATTGCACCACGCAGGTAGAGGCACTTCTACCAAAACAACCGGTCTTCCGGTTTATTCCGCATCCGCAACAGAAGGTACAAAAGGCCAAGTTGCCAATGAACTTTCCAAAGAAAAAATCCAAGAATACGTAGAAGCATGGGGCGCTGCAGCAAAACGTGCCAAAGAAGCAGGCTTTGACTGTGTAGAAATCCACGGCGCACATGGCTACTTGATCCATCAGTTTATCAGCCCACTTTCCAACTTAAGAACAGACGAATACGGCGGAAGCAGAGAAAACAGAATGAGATTCCCTGTTGAAATCGTAAAATCCGTTCGTAAAGCAGTAGGTCCTGATTTCCCGATCACATTCAGAATCAGTGCTTATGACGTATTGGAAGGCGGCAGAACAGTTGATGATACTGTAGAAGAAGTAAAAATATTGGAAGAAGCCGGCATTGACTTGATCAACGTATCCGACGCTATGTTGGAAAGCGCTTATATGATCATCACCGGCGGCGCAGTAGAACCCGGTTTCTTGGGCGAAGCTGCAGAAAAAGTAAAGAAAGCCGTTAATATTCCTGTATGTGTCGTTGGTAAGATCCACGTGCCGGAAATCGCAGAAGATATCGTAGGAAACGGCAAAGCCGACATGGTTGCTATCGGTAGAGCAGCAATCGTAGATCCTGAATTTGTCAACAAAGTAAAAGACGGCAGATTCGAAGATATCAGACAATGTATCCACTGCTTGAACGCATGCTACAGCGAACCGGTACAATGCACACAAAACCCATATGCAGGTCATGAATATGAATATAACTTCAACGCAGCTACAGAATACAAAAACGTAGTTGTAGTAGGCGGCGGCGCTGCCGGCTTGGAAGTAGCAGTTACTTTGGCAAAGAGATGCCACAAAGTAACCCTTCTTGAAAAAGAAGAAACATTGGGCGGCCAGGTTATGTATGCTGCAAAGATCCCGCATAAAGGCGACTTTGCAAATGTAATCGATTTCAGAATCAGAGAAGCAGGCAACTGGGGCGTTAATATCGTAACAGGCGTGGAAGGTACACCAAACGTGATCAGAAGATATAAACCGGACGCAGTTGTTATCGCTACCGGCGCTACACCGATCATCCCGCCGATTCCGGGCGCAGACAACAAAGACTTGATCGTAACTGCACCGGAAGTATTAAGCGGCAAAAAAGAAGTAAAAGGTGAAAACCTGGTAGTAGTAGGCGGCGGTGCTGTTGGTTCCGAAACGGCTAACTACTATGCACAACAAGGCAAAAAGGTTACTATCATTGAAATGTTACCGCAAATTGCCGGAGACGTTCCTTTTGGCAACAAGATTTGGTTGTTAAAAGACTTGGAAGACAAAAACGTTAGAGTTATGACCTCTACAACTGTAAAAGAATTCAAAAACAATGTAGTTGTAGTAGAAGTAGACGGTAAAACAGAAGAAGTTCCTGCAGATACCGTTATCATGGCAATCGGCTCCAGACCAAACAATGCGTTGGTTGAAGAAGTAAAAGCAGCTTTACCGGGTATTGATGTTTATACCATCGGTGACGCTTTGAGAGTAAGAAGAATTCAACACGCTGTTGCAGAAGGCGCTGTATTGGGTCATAAGATCTGATCGATTTAAAAGTTTATTGCAATCAGGAATTTAGGAGGGGAACATTTTTATGGATACACAACCTGAAAAATATGCGAATTTGGAACATTCTGAAGACGATCCTGTCGATGAAGTGAACCACATGGAGATAATGGGTGGTCTGGCGGATGAGCCAAAGGAAGGATTTATTAAGGTCTTTCCTGAAAATGTTTCCCTGAATTCTTTTCTGAACAACAGTAATGTAAGGGAACAAGCAGCCTATGTAGGTTCTGTTTATTATCCCTATTGGCTTTGCTTTATGAAAGTTGACATGAAGCGGCTTAAGATGAAACCCAGACGGGTTTATATGCAACTGATGTGCGATGCAGTGAACGGAGAGATTATACAGGTAAAATCTGATGAAAGGATTATTTTTGATGAAGTCAATCCCTCCGAAGTAAATGTGATTCCGTGTGCCAAAGATCAGGAAGAAGGAAAACATCTTTGCTGGGACATGTGCAAAAGGAAAATCATAAGAAAGTATCGCAGTTGGTGGTTTCCGGATATTGTAGTGGATTTGAGTTATTTGGTTTATGTAAAACATTGGGTGACTAAGGATAAATACGGTAAAAGAGGGTATTACTGTAATTCTTTTGATGGATCTATTAAGAAATTATAATCGGCTTTATAAGCATCAAGAGAAAAAGAATCCTGAAAATGCAATGTTTGCGTAAGTCCATGTAACTCTCTGACGCTATGTATCATATAAAATAAAAGGGAGGGGCATTATATGCCAATAGTTATTTATTTACTTATTCAAGTATTCTTTATTGTTGTAGCCTTCCTAATGAGAGGATATCTGTTGAAAAAATTTGCAGAAACGGAGGAGGAATAGAGCATGGGCGGACAAGGAACAGGAATAATGATGGCCGGCTTTGTGATCTACCTAGCCGTTGTATTGTTTGTCGGTATTTATGCCGGTAAAATGAACAAAAACAACGTCGACTACTACGTAGGTGGTAGAGGCATGGGTCAATGGGTATTGGCAACATCTATGTGTGCCAGTGACATGAGTGGTTTTATCTTTACAGGGATTGCCGGGATGTTCTGGTCAACTGGTATGCCTGTATTGGGCGACTACGTATTTGTATTTGTTGTTTATATCGCAATCTTCTTTACACAAGGTTTCAAATTGAGAGTTGCTTCCAGAGTGTTGGATGCAGTTACCATTCCGGACTACTTTGAAGCCCGGTTCAAAGACAAATCACACGTTTTGCGTTGGTGTACTTGTGTCATTATGGTAATCGGTGTTACCGTATACGTAATGAGCCAGTTTACAGCCGGCGGTAAAGTTTTGGCTACCTTGTTTGGTTGGCAGCAATGGGTTGGTATCATTATTACAGCGTTATTCGTTGTTGGGTACACCACAGGCGGCGGTTTCTTCGCAGTTTGCTGGACCGACTTTTTACAAGGTATGATCATGTGTGTTGCTTCTTTAGTATTAGCTTTCTTGGCAGTTAAATTAGCCGGTGGTTTCGGTGCTGGCTGGGACAGCTTAGTAAACATGGTAAATGCCGGGGAATTGGAATCTAGATTTATCGAACCGTTCCAAGATATTCCATACCTGATCAGCTGGGCGTTTATCGTACTCGGAACATTTGGTTACCCTCACGTAAATGTTCGTTTTATGGCTGCAAAAGATACAAAAACATCTATTGAAATGTTACCTTTGGTAATGATCATCATGGCTGTTTTCGAAACAGGGACTGCTATTGCCGGTATCTTAGGTAAAGCAATCTATCCAAGTGTAGAAATGATCAGAAACTCTGACCCAGAAATGTTGTATATCACAATGTTCATGGATCACCTTCCGGGATTCTTCTGCGGCGTATTGGTAGCTGGTATCATCGCTGCCGTTATGTCCACAGCTGACTCCTTATTGTTAGTAGGTAGCTCCGCTATCGCAAACGATATTGGTTTCAAAATCCTTCATCCAGAATGGACTGAAGAAAAAGTATTGAAAGTTGGTAGATGGGCAACTATCGGTTTAGGTTTATTAGCTTATCTGTTAACATTCACTCACTTCAAATCTGTATACTGGATCTCCAGTAATGCTTGGACATGGCTTGGTTCTTTAGGTCCTGGTATGATCTTGAGCTTGTTCTGGAAGAGAACAACCAAAATTGGTGTTTTAGTAGGCTTCTGGGGCGCTATCATCATAGGTACCGGCTGGGTTATCACAGGATTGCAAGACATCTATCAGCCGACCGGTGTTGCTATCATTTCCGGTTTGTTGATCACATGGATCGTATCCTTGATCACACCGCAAGAACCGAAAGAAATCCAAGACTTGGTAGACTTGTTCGACTTAAGCAGCAAGAAAAAACCTGTTACAGGAAACGCTGCTTCTACAGCTTCTGTAATCAATCATCACATTGAAGAAAACATGGAAGTAGTAGAAAGATACGCAGCTCCAGCTTTAAAATAACTTTGAAAAAAGTTGAGTTGGATACATAAGTAAAAAAGGACAGCGCAAGCTGTCCTTTTTTTTGTTGGCAGGAATGCTTTTGACATGACTGTTCCAAAATGATTTTTAAAAGAGGTGAAACGATTTTCAAAAAAGATGATAGAAAAAGGGGAGATCTCTTTTGAAAATTTTATTTGGAACAAAATACAAAGTTTTGTAATTTAAAAGAAAAAAGGTGTTCATTTTTCTTTTAGAAACTAAGGCGATGACCTTTACAAATACAGGAAAATAAAATAAAATAAATTAGAGGGTAGTTTGTAAAAAGCAAGTCATATTGCAAGATTCACTACACTGATATTAGAATGATTAGATAAGCTATCTAGTTAAAAAATACATTTGGAGGCTATGGCGATGAGATTAAAAGACAAAGTAACTATTGTAACAGGCGGCGCAAGAAATATTGGGAAAGAAATTGCAACCGGTATGGCAAAAGAAGGCGCAAAAATTATCATTGCGGACATCAACTATGAATTGGCATCTGAAACTGCAGCGGAATTAAAAGAAAAATATGGTGTAGATACCTTAGCAGTAAAAGCAGACGTAACCGATTTGGAATCCATTGATAATTTAGTAAAAGAAACAGTAGATACCTTTGGCAGAATCGATGTATTGGTCAATAATGCAGGGGTACAGCTCAAAAAGTTAAGATTGGAAGAATTGACCGAAGCAGAATGGGATGTTACCATGAACATCAACAACAGAGGTATGGTCTTCTTGACAAAAGCAGTGGCAGAAGTCATGAAAAAACAAGGCGGCGGTAAAGTAATCAATACTTCCAGTGTAAATCAAGTGATTTGTTCTCAAGATAACATGGCTTATATCATTTCCAAAAACGCGGTATACGGAATTACCAAACAATTGGCATGCGATTTGGCAGAATACAATATCAATGTAAATGGGGTAGGACCCGGCTACATCAACACAGAAATGAATGCGGTAACCTTCAATACACCCGGCAGAATCGAACAGATCAAAAAGAGCATTCCTTTGGGAAGAATCGCAGAACCTTGCGAATTAGCCGGAACATATGTATTTTTGGCAAGTGAAGAATCCAACTATATTACAGGACAGGTTATCATTATAGACGGTGGATTCAGTTTGCTGTAATAAACAGGATCCATTAAAAAGATAGAACAAAAATAAAACAATAGAAAAACAATAGAAAGAAAAACAAAAGAATTATACAAAACGACTTGTATGATTCTTTTGTATATAGACTAAGATGTATCAAAATTTGAAAAATGAAGTGGAGGAATAAAATATGAGTGAATCTGTATTAGATAGAGTAGTAAAAAATGGTGTTATGAAAATTGCTGTTATGTTTACCAGACCGCCAAAAGAAGGGTTGAGCGATGAATATTACATTGATCCGGATACAGGGAAACCGGCAGGGATCGTTATCGAATATATGGAAATGATGTGCAAAGACTTGGGCGTAAAACCGGAATATATCGACATGCATTGGAGCAAACAAGTGGATGCGTTGTTAAATGATGAAGTGGATATTTTACCGAAACACAGCAATATTCCGAAACGGGCTTTGCAAGTCGGTTTTGCCGGAAGAACCATCAATTTTGACGTAGTGGCTTTGATCAACAAAGATCATCCGGAAACAATGGAAAGTTTGCAGCAGGAAGGAAAAGTGATTGCCTGCACAAAGGGATCTTCCAACAGAGAAGTCATTGAAAAATATTTTCCAAAAGCAAAAATCTATGAAATCACAGAATACATTCAAGGCGCAGACCGCTTGAAAGACAAAACAGTAGACGCTTGGGTGGAAGCACCTGTAGCAAAAACACTGTTTGATGTCAGACCGGAATTGGATGTTATCAGAAACGCGGACGGCAGCTTGTTGAAATTGGCTGTAGAATATGCGCATCCAGGCGTAAAACCGGGAGATCATATCTTCATCAACTGGATCAACAACTGGTTGTTATACAGAGACGCAACGGGAGATCTGCCGGAAATGATGGCACGGTGGAATGAATGTTTGATTAAATAGTTTTGGTGAAGAGTTTGTGAGAGCACTTTAAAAAATGGAAAATAAAGAGGGGAAAAAATGACAACATACAAAAAATTATTTGAACCAATTACAGTAAAAAATGTGACGTTTAAAAATCGTTTCATTATGCCGCCTATGGCAACCAGATTCGCTTCTTTTAACGGAATGGTGACAGATCAGATGATCAACTACTATACGAGACGGGCAGAAGGCGGCGTCGGTTTGGTGACACTGGAAGCTTGCAGTGTATTGTATGAAGGCATGGGCTGGAGAAACAATGTTGCGATTTTTGATGATGTATTTATTCCGGGATTAAAAAAATTAGTGGATTCTGTTCATGAAAAAGGCGCTAAGATCTCAGTGGAAATTTTCCACACAGGCAGAAAAGCGCCGGAAGAAGAATTGCTGCGGCAAAGTGTTGCACCTTCCGCAATCAGACCTTACGGCGGACTGCAGCCGAGAGAGATCACGGTGCCGGAAATCAAAAATTTGGTAAAAGCTTTTGGGCAGGCGGCAAGAAGAGCAAAGGAAGCTGGATTTGATGTAGTCAATATCCATATGGCTCATGGATATATCATCCAGCAATTTTTGTCTCCGTTGTCCAACAGAAGAACGGATGAATACGGCGGAAGCACAGAAAACAGATGCCGCCTGGCAGTAGAAATCGTTCAAGAAGTCAGAAAACAAGTGGGAGAAGATTTCCCGATCTTTGCCAGATTGTCGGCAGATGAATATATGGGAGATCTGGGCGTAAATCTGGAAGAAAGCAAAAAAATCGTGCCGATCCTGGAAAAAGCAGGTGTGGATGTGATCGATATCACCGTTACCGGTTCGGACAAAGGTTATTTGTGCGAAGCTACTTATTCCGCAGAACACGGATTCAATGTTTTCTTGGCAAAAGGGCTGAAAGAAGTGGCGACCGTGCCTTTGACCATTGTCGGCAAGATCAAAGGAGGCCAATTGGCAGAATCGATCTTGGAAAACGGTTATGCGGATTTCATTGTAGTCGGCCGCGAACTGATCGCCGACCCTGATTATGTCAATAAATTAAAAGAAGGCAGAGAAGATGAAATCATGCCATGTCTTTCCTGCGTTGTTGGCTGCACCGGAAGACTGGGAGACGCTTCTATTTCCTGCGCAGTGAACCCGGAAGTGGGCAGAGAAGGCTTGTTCTCCGCCGATAAAGCAGAAAATCCGAAAAATATCTTAGTGATCGGCGGCGGTGTGTCCGGTATGAACGCAGCCAGAACATTGGCAAGAAAAGGACATAGCGTGACTTTGATCGAAAAAGACAACAGACTGGGCGGACAGGCAAACTTAGCCGCAACACCGAGACATAAAGTAAAAGACGTCAGACCGTTCGTTGATTTTATGATTTCCGAAATGGACAGAGCCGGTGTCAAAGTTGTTTTGAATGAAGAATTTTCGAAAGATTCCATTGCGAAATATCAGCCGGAAGCCATTGTACAAACCACAGGGGCCAGCCCGGTGAAATTTAAACTGCCGGGATCCGAAAACGTGAATACGGTCACCGCATGGGAAGTATTGAGAAACAAAGAATGTCCGGGCGACACCGTAGCGGTCATCGGCGCCGGTGAAGTTGGCATGGAAACCAGCGAATTCTTGACACAGCTGGGTAAAAAAGTATACGTATTTGAAATGCTGCCGCAGATCGCAAAAGGGATGCATGCGGGAGAAAAACGGTTCTTCTTTGACCGGATCATGTTGAGCGACATTGAAATTTGGTCCGGCGCAAAAGTAAACGGATTTGAAGATCATAAGATCATCTTTGAACATCAGGGGATCGAAAGATATATCGACGGTATCGATACGGTCGTTATGGCTGTAGGTTCCAGACCGATCGTGCTGCCTGATCTGGAAGGCATCGATATTCCTGTTTATCAAGCAGGGGATACCATTAAGATCGGCCGTATGTATGAAGCAATGCAAAGCAGCTATATGATTCAACATAAATTGAAATAGGCTTTTGAGTAAATTGTATCGATAGAATAGTAGGAAATCGGTTTCGGTTTCCTACTGTTCTCTTTTGATGCACTGAAATAAAATCAATTAGGAGGATGTTCTATGGCAAAAATTAAAATTGCGTTTGGCGCTCCCTTTACCGGGGATCAAAATGTAGTAGGGATTCCTATGTTTCAAATCCATGAATATGCGAATGAATTGTTAAAAGGGAACCATGATGTGGAAATGGTCGGTGTAGACGACAGAGCTGAATTCGATCAGGCAAAAATAGCCGCAAAACAAGTTGTGGCTGACCCTGATATTTTGGCGGTGATCCATAAAAACAGCGACTGTATCCTTGCTGCGGGACCGGCTTATGATGAAGCGGGCATTCCGTTATTTACCAGTTCTTCCACCAATTACAGCTTAGCGCATCAAGGCTGGAAAAATTTCAGAAGATTTTGTGCCAATGATATGCTGCAAGCCAGGGTGCCGGCAAAATATGCCATTGATGAATTGGGCATGAAACGGTTCGTTGTGGTTTATGACAATACTTCCTTTGGAGAACCGCTGGGAAAAGAATTTAAAGACTACGCAGAATCTTTGGGCGCAGAAGTAGTAAAATATGTGGAAATCCCTGTAGGAAAGAAAGAATACAAAGATACCATTGAAATGCTAAAGGAAGCCAATGCAGAGGCGATTTTCTTCGCTTTGACCGAAATCGAAGGAGCGCTTTTGGCAAAAGAGATTTATCAGAACAAACTGCCGATCAAGATTTTTGCCGCAGACGCTGTTCCTTCCAGCCTGATCGTGATGGCCGGCGCAGATGAAATGGAAGGACATTATATTACTTATGTAGGTTTGGAGATCGAAAAAGGATCGGAAGCATATGAACTCTTAAAAGGTTATGAAGAAAAATATCAAACACCGATACCTGTTTTTTCCGCTGAAATCTATGATATATTGTCTTATATCCATAAAGCGGTGGATCGTTTGGAAGAACCTACGAGAGAAGCCATGGCAAAGGCCCTCAGCGAAGTAGAACCTTTTGAAGGGTTGACGGGAGAAGTTTCTTTCGACGCGTTTGGCGAAAAGAAATCCGCAAAAGTAACTTTGTGGCAGATCACAGACGGCAAGACACAAAAAGTCAAAGTGTATACCAGAGAAGATGTAGGGATAGAATAAGAAAGATAGAGCTTTTAAGCAGTGAAGGACTGCATAACTATTTAAAGATTCTTATCTTTACGCAAGAAAACAGAATTGGGTATTTCATTTTACCATAAAATGGAGTATGATAAATGTGTAATGAAATTTACTCTTTTGGACAAAAACAATACAAAGAAATGAATTGAAGGAGGATGTATTCCATGAGAATGCAAGGTAAAGTAGCGATTATTACAGGTGGCGCTTCCGGTATCGGTAGAGCTATGACAGAAAGATTTTCTAAAGAAGGCGCAAAAGTAGCGATTGCCGACGTAAATGCAGAAGTTGGTCAAAAAACAGCTGCAGAAGTACAGGCAGAAACAGGAAACGAAGTTATTTTTGTACAAACAGACTTGACCAATGAAGAAAGCGTAAAAAATTTGATGGATACCGTAGCGGAAAAATTCGGCGGGATTGACGTTTTATGCAACAATGCCGGCGTTTGCATCGGACAAAACGTATCCGATATTACAGAAAAAATAGTAGACTTACACTTGAATGTAAATGTAAAAGGTGTATTATACGGCTGCAAATATGTTATCCCTTATATGCAAAAAAGAGGAAAAGGCGCTATTGTCAATACAGCTTCTGTTGTTGCGATCACAGCTTCCCCGAATCAAGCTCCTTATACGGCAAGCAAAGGCGCTATCCTGTCTTTGACAAGACAAATTGCTTATGATTATGCAAAAGACAATATTAGAGTCAATGCTATCTGCCCAGCAGATACCAATACAGATATGTTCAAAAAATGGTTAGCTTCCACAGAAAATCCGGAAGAAACATTGAAATTCTTCTTATCCAGATTCCCAATGGGAAGAATCGCAGAACCGGAAGAACAAGCAAGTGTTGCTTTATTCTTGGCAAGCGACGATGCTTCCTTTGTAACAGGACAAGCAATCCCGGTAGACGGCGGATACTCCATTTGGTAAAAATGATATAAAGATGGGTCTCTATCATGAAAAACAGATTTTGAAATCGGTATGAGATATTTAAAAAAGAAAATAGCGGAGCCATCTGAGAAAAAAGATAGGGACAGGGTGTTGTCGTAGACATGCTGTCCCTTTTATATAAAAGATGGGAGGAAATAAAATGAAGTTTCAGGATAAAGTGGCGATTGTGACCGGCGGCGCATCCGGTATGGGATACGAAATGGTCCGTTTATTTACGGAAGAGGGCGGCAAAGCGGTGATCGCCGATTTAAATGAAAAATTAGGACAAGAAGTGGAAGACGCTTTTAGAGCGGAAGGAAAAGAAGTTACTTTTATCAAGACCGATATCGGCAGCGAAGAAAGCATCAAAAGCATGATCGATGCTACGGTAGAAAAATATGGAAAATTAAATGTTTTATGCAACAATGCCGGCGTAGGGATCGGCAGGAATGTCGTGGATGAAAGACCGGAAGATATCCAGCTCATGTTTAATGTCAACATCAAAGGGGTGCTGTTCTGCTGTAAATATGCCATTCCTTATATGCTGAAAAACGGTGCGGAAGGCGGCGCGATCGTCAATACCGCTTCTAATTTATCTTTGGTAGCTTCTCATGATATTGCTACTTATACCGCAACAAAAGGCGCGGTAGCTTCTATTACAAGACAAATCGCGTATGATTACGGTGCATTCAATATCAGAGTCAACGCGATCTGCCCCGGTGATACCAGAACGACTTTGTTCAAAAATTGGTTGGCAACAAAAGAAAATCCGAAAGAAATCGAAGACGCGCTGTTGGCAAGATACCCGATGAAACGGTTCTCCGAACCGGTGGAACAAGCAAAAGCGGCAATGTTTTTGGCAAGCGACGATGCTTCCTTTATCACAGGACAAGTTCTTGCGGTAGACGGCGGTATGACGATTTGGTAAAAAAGAAAAGAGCTTATGAAAATAAGCTCTTTTTTTATGCCTTTGATCATCGGGAGGATTATTTTGGGATAAAAGGGCATATTAAAGAGATGGTATACATAATCATATATTGATTTCTTTCTTGTCCATATACAAAAGAAGCAAAATATAGCGCCGACAAGAAATATTGGACTGCTATATTATAGGGGGTGGAATTTTGCTTGACCGAAAGAAGATCCCAAACATAATCGTATCGTTATCCATTTTGGTTTTTCTGGTTTTGGGCTGTGTTCCGAAGGAGGCATCCAACGCGGTACTGAAGCAGGAAACAGAAGAGCCGGTGGTCCTTGAGGCAAAATTGACGGAAGAAGAGGTTCTACACCAAGCCAAAATTTTTTTAAGAGATCAATGGGGACTTTTGATTTTAAAATATTTGGATTTTGTTCCTTTTTCTTCACCAAAAGAGATAGAACCTGATGAGCTTGTTTTTGCGGTTTGGAA
Source organism: Bacillota bacterium (assembly GCA_016288255.1). Classification (GTDB taxonomy): domain Bacteria; phylum Bacillota; class Tb-RUG-66; order Tb-RUG-66; family Tb-RUG-66; genus Tb-RUG-66. Next base: position 251 of record JAEEYS010000113.1, on the reverse strand, counting down.
GTATTACGAGATACACGGATATGATGGCAGCGGATTTGATCGGGAAACCTACAGGATTCAAGTGCCGAAAGAAGAGATTCTAAAGTATATCCCTTCTTTTTTTGCTGTGTTTGACTTTGATCCTTCCAAAACGGAATATTATGATGAAAATACGGGCTGTTTCTTCTTTCCCAGAGCCAATTTAGCGGATCATGTCTATGAAACCGTAACAAAGGGGCAGGATTTGGGAGAGAATACCATACGGTTCACCT
>JAEEYS010000007.1 GCA_016288255.1 Bacillota bacterium | reverse complement strand
TCAAAAAAGCGGGCGATATAAGGCATCCTCTTGCACAAAGCCATCCGAATGTAAAATCTATAGAGCCGTTTTTCTCTTTGATAACGGCACTTTCTTGTTTTTTGCCTTTGATTTTGTCGCAATATAACTCTCTTCCAGCCACTGACAAATATCGTCAAACGGCACTGAGCCGTCCAGCACAACAGAAAGCCAATTCCATGCCGGGCTCGGATACCCCCTTAGATATCCCGGCTGCTGTGACAGCATATCGGCAAACAGTGAATCCCGAATCTTTACACTCATGATCTCTGCGGTCCCGTCTCTTTCTAAGCCGAGCTCTGTATAAGCTTTTACGATAAACACAGCAAACCACTTGCCTGTATCGGCGTGACGAAATACAGCATAATCTTCCTTATTGAAGGGCAGCTGCTCAGCTTCTACCCCATATTTCTTTTTAGCGTATTCTTCTACTTGTTCTCGAAGCGTCATTTCTCCCCTTTTTTCTCCGCTCTTCCCTGTTTATTCCTTTCTATTATCACAGATATCCTCTTTATATTTTATAGATTAGTGATTGTTTCAGGCCAAGCAAGCGTCTTGCGGCGCTTGTTGTTACCGAATACTGATGCTTTTGATGGAATCGATCCGGATCAGTTTTTCTCTGACTGCACCGTGATGCGTCACCCGGACCAAGAGCCAATCCTCATCCGCGTCCATCAGCTTGCACATTCCAGCTTTCATATTGCTGACGAGGACATCCGGATCTTCTTCATCTTCTTTGAATCCCAGCTGAATATTCTGCCCGACATACCCTTTTGCCGCTTCGGCTAAAGATTTTTTGGTCTCGGCATAATCTGTGCCTTCGATTTGTCTCATTTGCCGTTCCAGATCAGCGATCCTGCTTTTTAAAGAAGATGTTTGTAAATAAGCCAAAAGCCCAAATATCCCGAATACAAATCCAAGCGTTCCCATCACAGTCCCTCCTCTATCATTTCCAGCGCTCTGACAGAAGAGATCGGGATCAGTTTTTCACTGCTTTCCTTTTTGGTTTCCAAAAGCACTTTCATCCAGTTCCCTTCAAAATCCAGCACCGTACAAACTTTGTTGATCAGAGAAGGTTCTTCTTCCTCTTCAAAAAAAGATAATTTTACTTTTCTCCCTTTGACCTCTTTTAGCAATCTGCTAATTCCCGATAAAGAAGCAGTCCCTTTTTCTTCTTCCACCTCGTCTTTTAAGAGATAATCACAGCTTACGTTTAGTATCTTTGCGATATCAGCTATCTTATCGATATCGGGCATGACCGTCCCGGCTTCCCATCGGCTGACGGTCTGCCTCGTAACGGAAAGCTTTTCCGCGAATTCATTTTGCGTCATCCCCAGATCTTTTCTCTTTTTTGCCATTTTTACTCCCAGTTCGCTCATAGAAGTGCCTCCCTCTTTTGTTTTTTCCTTCTTATTTTACGAAGTATCTTTCCTTTTAACAAGAAATTCTCCTGTGCAAAATGGCACACGACAGTTTACATTTTTTATAAAAAGGCTGTTTCTCTGCCTGCTTGATCTCTTTTTTGCCCTCTCCACAGGATCAATCGCCTTTTTTCAGCCGTTTTTACTATTTATAGACAGAGGAAGCCCCTCTCCTTTTTTTTGGTGTTTGACCGCAAAGATGATACAAATGGAGCAGCTGATCCAGTTCTCTGCTTACTTGCAGGACTTCTTCCGAAGTAAGCTCTTTGCCGGAAACGGTTTCATAAAGCGTTTCTTTTTTCTTTCTGATCTTTTCCATCAATTCTTCCTTGTTCACGATAGCGTTCCTCTTCTCAAAACAAATGCATAAGAATAAGAGAATGGCTTTTTGGACCATTCTCTTTCTTTTCCTTTTTACCGATCAAAAAATCTCCGTGCGATAGATCGCCTGGTGCCGTTCCGGGCCGAAAGAGATCAAACAAACCGGGATCCCCGTGATCTCTTCTATTTTTTCCAGATATTTTTTGGCGTTTTCCGGCAATTCTTCATACGTTTTGGCTTTTCTTAAGGATTCCAGATCCCAGCCGGGCATTTCTTCATAGATCGGCTCTACTTTTTCGATCTCTTCTAAATTGGCGGGAAGATCATAGATCGATTTTCCGTTTAAAAGATAGCCTGTGCAGATCTTTACCGTTTCAAATTCGCTCAGCGTATCCAAATGATTGACTGCCAAATAGGTCAGCCCATTGACCATCACCGCGTATTTCAAAATCACGCCGTCCAGCCAGCCGCAGCGGCGGGGCCGTCCTGTGGTAGTGCCGAATTCATGTCCTTTGATCCGAATGGTATCTCCGATCTCATTGTCCTGCTCCGTTACAAAAGGCCCTTTTCCCACACGGGTGGTGTAGGCTTTGACCACCCCTACCACATTATCGATCAGAGTAGGCCCTACGCCTGTGCCCACACAAACGCCTCCCGCGATGGGATGAGAAGACGTCACATAAGGATAGGTGCCGAAATCGATATCTAACAGGGTTCCCTGCGCCCCTTCAAACAGTACGTTCTGCCCGTCTTTCACCGCGTGATAGATCAAACTGGTGGACGCTACCACATAAGGTTTCAGGATCTCTCCGTATTTTGTGTATTTTTGGATGATCTCTTCTTCGTCCAAAGGTTCTTTACCGTATAATTTTACAAGGATCTCATTTTTCGCGCGGATGGCTTTTTTTGCTTTTTCCCGAAAAGCCTTTTCGTCGATCAGGTCCGCGATACGGATCCCGCTTCGTTCCGCTTTGTCCATATAGCACGGGCCGATCCCTTTTTTGGTGGTCCCGATCTCGTTTTCTTCCAAATTTTCTTCGGAGATGGCATCCAAAACCTTATGATACGGCATGATCACATGGGCTCTCTCGCTGATCCTGAGAGAATCCACCGTCAGTCCTTCTTTTTGGATATATTCGATTTCTTCCAAAAGCGCTTCCGGATCCACTACCACGCCGTTGCCGATCACGGAAATTTTATCTTTATGGATAATGCCCGAAGGCAGTAAATGCAGTTTATACCTTTTTTGATCCACTTCTACCGTATGCCCCGCATTGTTCCCTCCTTGATACCGTACGACCATATCCGCCTTTTCCGCAAAAAAGTCGGTCACTCTGCCTTTTCCTTCATCGCCCCATTGGGCGCCTACCACTACGATCGTTGCCATGTCAAACATCCTTTCTTATGGTTTTGTTCCAACCTTACCCCTTTTGATGCTGTTTTTTCATTATACACCACAAAAAAGAAATATTTTGACGGTTTTTGTCAGATCTTTTTCTTTTTTTCTTGTATTCAGGTCGGTTTTTCTGTTTTTTTCTCTCTTATTTATTCTCTTGTCTCTAAATTGGCAAATTTGGTATATTGTCCCAGCCAAGCCAATTCCACTTCTCCCGTGGACCCGTTTCGGTGTTTTGCGATGATCAGGTCACAGCTGTTTTTGCGTTCCGTATCCGGATCATAATATTCTTCCCGATACACGAACATGACGATATCGGAATCCTGTTCCTGGCTTCCGGATTCCCTTAGATCGCTTAACCGCGGTTTGTGGTCCGGTCTTTGATCGGGAGCGCGGGAAAGCTGTGATATGGCAATGATGGGTATATTCAATTCTCTGGCAAGGCTCTTTAATTCTCTGGAGATCTTAGAGATCTCCTGCTGTCTGTTTTCTATTTTCTGCGAAGTCTGGATCAGCTGCAAATAATCGATCAAAATGATCTTGATGTCCTTTTCCAGCTTCATTCTTCTGGCCTTGCTCTTTAATTCCATCAGGTTGATCCCTGCTGTATCGTCAATGTAGATCGGCGCTTTGGTCAGATCTTCGATCACCAGAGAGATCCGCTCCCAGTCTTCTTCTTCCAGCTCGCCGTTTCTCAACCGCTGGGCGTCTACTCTGGCTTCGGAGCAGAGCATTCTCTGCACCAGCTGTTCCGCCGCCATTTCCAAAGAAAAAATGCCCGCGCTGTAGCCTCTTTTGGCCGCATTGGTGATAAAATTCAGCCCCAGGGAAGTTTTTCCCATTGCGGGACGAGCCGCCAGTAAAATCAGATCGGAAGGCTGAAATCCCGATGTGATCCTGTCCAGATCGATAAAATCGGAAGGGATTCCCGTGACTCTGCCTTTTTGACGATTTCTTTCATCCAGTTTCATCAACGTCTGGTCCATGATATCCCCGATATGACGATAATCTTTCAAAACACGATTTTGTACGATCTCAAACACAGCCTGCTCGCTCTTATCCAAAATCTCATTCATGTCCTCGCTGTCATCATAGGCCATTTTGGAAATTTCGGCAGCCGCGTGGATCAGGTTGCGTAAAATAGACTTTTCTCTTACGATGGTGGCATAATAAGAGGCATTGGCGGAAGTCGGCACGGTATTGGCCAGTTCCATCAGGTACTCGTTGCCTCCCACCTGACCCAAAAGATTCCTTTTCTTCAATTCTTCCGAAATGGATACAAAATCGACTGGAATACCGCTGTCATTCAGATACAAGATCACGTCAAAGATCTCTTCATGCGCTTTGACATAAAAATCTTCCGGTTTCATGAGCTGCACAACCTGTCCGATCATTTCTTTGTCCAAAATGACCGCTCCCAATACAGACTGTTCCGCTTCTAAATTAAAAGGCGCATTGGTTTTTTCCATTTCAGCTATCCTCTCTTTGATAAAATAAAGTCTTTTCCTGTTTTATCTGTCGCTTAAAGGAAGCTCACCCTTCCATGTTGTTTCCTTTAGGACACTTGGTCGGCAAAAAAAATTCGTTTGTTGCTTTAAAAATTTTTATTCTTCCGGCAGCACTTTGATTTTTAATTCGCCGGAGATCTCGGGGTAGAATTTGCATTCCGCCACATACTCTCCCACTTCTTTGATGCTGTCTTTCAAGTGGATCTTTTTCTTGTCCAGCTTGATATGATATTCTTTTTCCAAAATTTCCTGGATATCTTTATTGGTAATGGAACCAAAGAGTTTTCCGTTTTTTCCCGCAGAAGCCTTGATGACCACTTCCACTTCTTTCAATTCTTCTTTCAATCGTTCCGCCGTTTCTTTTTCTTTGGCTTTTTTATATTGTTCCGATTCCTTCTTTTGTTCCTGCAGCTTTAAGTTCTTTTGATTCGCTTCCACAGCCAATCCTCTGGGCAAGAGATAATTTCTGGCATATCCGTCGGCGGCATTGATGATCTCTTCTTTTTTGCCGACGCCTTTGATATCCTGTTTTAAAATCACTTTCATAAACGGTCCCTCCTTAATTTCTATTTACCAATCGGTCGATTCTTTTCCTGAAATCCCAAAATACATCAAAAATCCCGATATATAGCACGATGTTTCCCATCATCACCGCGATCAGCATGATCAGGACACAAAGGATCCGATTCACTTTGAGCCGTTTTAACACATAAAGTATCACGATCAGGCCCTGCAGGATGTAGAGCATGGAAAATCCATAAAACAAGTTAAAGTAAAGATGATAGGCTAACGTATCCTTTTGGATGAATCGGTCCGCAAAAAGACCGAAAAAGATCAATGCCAAAAAAACAAATCCCAAAGCGGGCGGCGTTTTAAAGCGATAAAACGACGGGATGGGCGGGATATGGATCCGAAACCGTTTCAGCACATGATAGATCACGATATAATCCGCCGCGACAAATAAAACGCTGCCGAATAAGATCCCCGAAGGAATGATATAGGGCATCATTTCGATCCCCTGCTCTATAATGCCGATCACTCTTTGTAAATTGGCTTGATCCACGCCTGCTTTTTGATAAAATTCCGTGACCCATTCCATCATGTTCCGCATTTCCTGGGGCATGGTCTGAAAAATATTGTCTCCCAAGAACGCTGCCGAGACCCAAAGGATCGCCAAAAAAGAAACGACATAGCCGACGACCCCTGCCGCGATCACCGGTTCCGCTTTGTTTTTCTTTTTTAACGTGATACCCATGGCAAGCCCTGTGGGCGCGAAGCTCAAAAGGATCAAAAAACCCGAAAGACCTAATAGCATCACGATCAAAATGCCGGCTACCACCGTTGATAAGACCCCTGTTTTGATGTCTTGCCGCAGGATCAAAAGGACCACCGGGATCGGCATCAAAAAGATCGTGATCACTTCGGCCATGGGGATATAAGAGCTCATGATCGCAAACAGCACGGTGACCGCAGCCAAGATGGCGCCTTCCACCAGCGCGCCGGTCTTGATGGTGTTCCTTTTTTTTGCCGTTCTCCTGCCGTTTTTATCTGATCGGCTGTCTTCCCCTTGCTCTTCAAAGATTTCCGCCTGGGTGTCCCTTCGCTCTTCAGCGGGTCTCCCTTGGTCCTCCCTCTGTTCTTCAAAAGGTTCCTCTTGGTCCTCTCTCTGCTCTTCGGGGCTTTCCACACGGGCTTCCCTCTGTTCTTCTTCCGGAGGGCTGGCCCATTTTCCTTTTCTTTCTTCTTCCGTCATGAAGCGCTCTTGTTCCTTCCAATAGAGAATTCTCTTTTTATCATTCTTATTATAAGTCTTTCTTTAGAGAAAAAAAAGGATATTTTCATAGATGAAAATATCCTTCGTCCTCTTTCTTAGTCTACACTGTATGGCAAAAGGGCGATATTTCTTGCTCTTTTGATCGCTGTTGTGACCTGTCTTTGATGTTTTGCGCATGTGCCGGAAATTCTTCTTGGCATGATCTTGCCTCTTTCTGTCACATATCTTTTTAACCGATTGATGTCTTTATAGTCTATATGGTCAACTTTTGCCGCACAAAAAGCGCAAACTTTTTTTCTTTTTACTCTGCGTTTATTGATCATGATTTTTCCTCCTTTTCTTTAAAAAGGTACGTCGTCTTCTGATGGAAAGTCATTCATAAAATCCATGTCATCAAAAGGACTTGCCGTATCTGTTTCCGCATCGCCAGATCTTCTTCTATCCAAAAACTGTATTTCTTCGGCAATGATTTCCGTTACATACCGGCGCTGTCCGTTTTTATCTTCATAACTGCGCACTTGGATCCGGCCTGTTACACAGACCAAAGAACCTTTCCCGATATATTTGGAACAATGTTCCGCTAATCTTCCCCACGCTACTATAGGGATAAAGTCTGTTTCTCTTTCACCAGCCTGGTTTTTGAACTGTCTGTCGACCGCTACCGTAAAAGAGACTACCATTGTACCACTTTTGGTATATCTTACGTCCGTATCCCGGGTCAATCTGCCGATTAAAATCGCTTTATTCATGGCGTTACTTCCTTTATTTTTTATTCTTCGTCTTCTCTTAAGATCAACTGTCTGATAACTGTTTCAGAAATCTTAAACACTCTGTCCAAGTTGTTTACGGTTTCCGGTTTTGCTACAACATTCATCAATACATAGTATCCTTCTCTTTGTTTCTTGACTTCATACGCCAATTTTCTTTTGCCCCATTTTTCCAAATTGGAAACTTCGCCGCCGTCTGCTTCGATCATGGCTTTGTATTTTTCCGCTTCTTCTGTCATGGCTTCTTCTGTCAAGTCCGGATGAATGATGTACAAAATTTCATATTTGTTCATCTTCTTACACCTCCTCTGGCCTTATGGTCCTAACCTTCGCTAGGACAGGATTGTAGCTTTATCATTATATCACATAATTTGTAAAAATCAAACTTTTTATGGATTTTTTTAAAAAACAGCCTAACTGCTTTTGTTTTCTTGTTCTGCAGGCTCAGACACGATCCGTTTGATCCCTTTTTCGACCTTTTTTCTGGGCACCATGATCCTTCTGCCGCAGCCTAAGCATTCCATGCCGATATCGATGCCGGTCCTCCATATTTTCCACTCTTTTGACCCGCAGGGATGCTCTTTTTTCATTTCGATGATCTGTCCGATCTCCAGTTTTTTATTTTCCATCCTGTTTTTCCCCCGCGTCTGTATGTTCATTGTTTTGCCCCAGATAGACCACTTGCTTCTGATACGGGATCTCGATCCCGTTTTTGTCAAACGCTTCTTTGAACGCTTTTCGCATGATCCGCTCCAGTTCCAAATGATCTAACGGTTTGGCATAGGCCACCACAGTGATCTCCACGCCCGAACTGCCCAGATCCGTCACGCCCCAGACGATCGGTTTTGTCGCGATGATGGAAGCGTGCTGTTTTGCTAGGCTGTCGCATTCCTGTTCCAAAACAGAGATGGCTTTGTTGATATCTTCTTCGTAGGCGATGCTTATTTTAACCATGGCTCTGCTGTTGTTTCTGCTGTAGTTGGTCACTGTGGTGATATTCCCGTTTGGGATCACATGGACTCGCCCGTCAAAATCCAGCAGTTTGGTGATACGAAGCTCTAAAGCTTCCACTTTGCCGGCTTTTCCGCCCAGCTCTACATAATCCCCTACGCCGTATTGGTCTTCAAAAAGGATAAAAAAGCCCGAGATCACGTCTTTGACCATGTTTTGGGCCCCTAAACCGATGGCTACGCCCCCAACGCCGGCCGCCGCCAGGATCGACCCGGTGGGAATGCCGAACATGCTCAAGATCATGAGGATCGCGATAAAATAAAGGGCGTATTTGGTCACGTTTTGTAAGACCGTTCCCAGCGTTTTTTGCTTTTGTTCCGTCATGGAACTGTTGATGGCGCCCGTCCCTTTTAAAATGCCTCTAATGAATTTATTGATGACGGCGATCAAGATCCTGCAAACCAGCGCGATCAGGATACATTTTCCGAACAAAAGGAGCGCTTGAGAAAAAGAATCCATATTCCATTTTGCAAAAACATCTTCCAGCACCAAAAACTCTTGCGCTCTCATATACTGATGACCTCCTTGGCACGGTTCATCTTTTCACAGATGGTATACATATTGGCGATCTTTCCTGCTTTGAGCTTTTCTTTTAATCCCAAATATTCCAAAGAGGTGCTGCAGCTGATGATCTCTACCCCTTTTTCTTCCAGCTCTTTTAACTGTTTGATCACCCCTTGGTTTTCCGTGGTCAGCCTGACTCCCGTATTCAAAAATAAGATGGTCTTGGGGTAAGGCACCGTTTCGTTCAAGGCGTAAAAATAGCCTTTGATCAGGATCTGCCCCAGCTCCCGATCTCCTTCTCCCAGGGTGTCCCGCATTACGGCAATGACAAAATCGCCTTTTTCTTCTTCCAGCTGCAGAGGACTCCCTATGGTCTCTCTTTTATAGATCTCGATCAAATAATCGTTTTTGACCTGTGTCGCATGGCAAAGATACCCCAAGCTTTTCGCCGTTTCCACCACATTGTCTTTCGCGGATTCCGCATCCACCACCAAAGTGAGCTTTGGCATCCCTTGTTCCAGGAGCGCTTTTGCGGCCAAAAGGTCCGGTTCCCCGCAGAGCTTGCCTCTGCAATCTATCCTATGTTCCATTGTTTTTCCTCCTTTGCCATACTGCTTCTGTGACACACTGTCAAACGATCTTTTTCCTCATTCTTCCGCTGATTATCCGTAAAGCAGGTGGATCAGCGAATTCAGCGCCTTTTGAAAGATATGGTATGTCATGGAATCCTGCAAAAAAGTGGCGAAATCCGAATGAAATACTAAAAGCGCCTGCAAAAATAAGATGATCACCGCTGTTACGACAAAGCCTTCCACAATCCCGACGCCCACGCCGCCTAGGCGGTTTAAAAAGCTGAGGGAATCGGAGCTGTCGGTCAAAGCGAACAAGATCACGCCGATCAGTTTTACTGCCAATAAAATCACCACAAAGACCAAAACATATCCCAAAATATGCATGACATGATCTGTCATGGTGGCGGTAAAAGTGCTTTTGACATCCGTCAAAACATCATTGACCGTTGTGCCTACGTTTTTCCTCACCGTATCGGTGATCGATTGGGTCAGTTCCCCCTCCAGCTTTCCGCCGAACAGGTGGAACGGGTCCAAAAGCTGTTTCAGCTTATCGATAAAACCGGTCAGATCGATCTGTCCCAGGCTGATCGCCGGCGCGTCCAGAGGCAGCGCCGTTTCTCCCTGGGTGATCATATAACCGTCTATAATACCGTTTACATATTCTGCCGATACTTTATGCACCATCTCTCCCACAGGGGTTTTGTTCTGTAAAAGCACAGCGCAGAAAGAGCCCCATGTCCGGGCGCCGATCCATGCCGCCACCAGACCGATGATGGAAATGGACGATTTCAAAAAACCGGTCATGATCCCTCTTATGATCAGGTATAAGAACAAGACCAATATGATAATGTCAAACAATCGTGCCATCTTTGCGCCTCCTTTGCCCGGGCAGACTTTCTGCCCGTTTTTTACTTTCTCTTCCAAAGAGGACTTTGTTTCCCTTTTGCCTCCCGGCTGTTATTTTTTTATTTTTTTTCTTTATCCAGCGTATAAAGGGTCGCTTTTCCCGATTCTTTGGCGACAATGTATCGTCTGTTGCCGGATAAGCTTATGGTGATCCCGCTTTTTAATTTGATATTGAATTCCGTCCCGTTTTTTGTCACGTTTTGGATCTCTCTGTCGTACTTTAACAGCACGCCGTCGCTGTTTTCATTGATCACAAAAAGCTGAGGGTCTTTTTTTACGGTGGTCTCGAATGTGACGTTGCCGCTTAAATCCATAAAGATCACCTTGTTTTTACGGCCGCCTATCAAAGAGTCTCCGCTCTCTTCCGTCAACAGCGCCAGATTTTCCCTGGAAAGATCCATGTTGACAATGGAATCTTCCAGTTCCTGCCGCCAGACTTCTTCCCCTTTTACGCCGTAGCAGGTGACCACGTTGTCCGTCACTGCCAAAATATAATTCCCGCTGGTGATCTTTGCCATGAGATAAAGATCTTCTTCGCTGACAGTCCACTGCAGGTTGTTGTCTTTGATATAGTTCAATTTGTTTTCGATGATCTCTTTTTCGTCCATCATCTGCACCAAAAGGCTGGCGTTGTTCTTCTGATAATCCGCCGAGATGATGTTGGGATAATCCGCGGTAAATTCTTTTCGGGAGGTACTGCCGTTTTTGTCATATACCGCCAAAGACTGGATATTCCCTTCCCGCAGGCAGAGCACGGAATTGCCGTCTTCCAGGAGTTTTACAAAATTCAGCTCTCTGGAAAAACGGTTTTGCCACATCAGTTTGCCGCTGTTGTCCAAAAGTTTGATGTACCGGTTCTCCAGATCATACAAAAGGATATAGTTTTCTTTGGTCATGACCTGGAACTTATCCGTATCAAATTCATACTGCCAAAGCTGTTCTCCGTTTGGGTCGCTTGCCACCAGCTGATATCCTTGTTTGGACAGGATATCGCCCTCGTCCGTCACGCCCAAGATCACGTTGTCTGTATTGACTACCGTTTCTTCATAGAGATTGAAGCTGAACAAATGGCCGGTGACCTGCAGATAGAAGATCACCGCTGCCAAGATCAAAAGAAGCAGATACCTTATGATCCTGGGTTTTTGTTCCTGCTCTTTTTTTCTTTCCCAGCGGGTCTCGCTTCTCTCTTCTATTTTTTCCCGCAGTTTTTCTACGATATTATTCTTGGTCCCAAAGCGGCTTTTAGCAGTCTCTTCCGCTTCTTCCGGGAGCTTTCCGTCCGGCGCCTTCTCTGCTTCTCTGCGGCTGTTTTCCATCCGCTCTTCTTCTTTTCGTATTTTCTCTTCCAGCGTTTCTTCCGGGAGCTTTATTTTTTCTTTTCGTCTCATCTTTATCCCTCACAAGTTCTGTCTTGCCTTTATTTTCGCATAAAAATCAAATAAAAAATCAATACTGCCAATACGATCGCGATAAAGCGAACACAGCCTCTGTTTCTCATGGCTGCCGCCACATCCGGGTCCGGATTGCCGCTTTTTCCTTCCATTTTGATCGTTTTCTTATAATTTTTTACAAAAGCGCGGTAATCGCCTTTCTTTTTCATGACGACCGCTAAATTGTTATAAAAATTGGAATTGGTATTATCCAGTGAAATGGCCTTTTCATAAAGCTCCTGCGCTTTATCCAAGTCTCCCGCTTTATAATACATGTTGCCCAGATTGCTGTAAGCCCGGGCAAAATTCGGGTTGATCTCGATCGTCTTTTCAAAATATCCTTTGGCGATCTGATTCATTTCTTTATGGGCATAAACAACGCCCAGCTTGTTGACGGTCTCATACGAAGTCAGATTTTCTTTAAGGACTTGTTTCGCTACCGCTGCCGCTTCTTCTTCTCTTCCCTCTTCCAACAGTTTTTCCACTTCATAGACCCGTTCATCCACTTCTTGCACGAAAGGGACCTCTTCGCTGCTTTCTTGCAGGGAGGCTTTCGCTTCTTCGCTTATCTCTTCCCTCGCTTCCCCTTCCGCTTCTTCCTGCGACGTGTCAAAGGCTTCCAATTCCACTTCTTCCATCTCAAATGCCTGCGGCTCTTCTGCTTTTTCTTCGATCCATTCTTCTTTTCTATCTTTTTCGTCCATAAAAAGCCTTCTTTCTATCACGTTTTCTTCTGTTTTGTCATTGTATACGTATAAGGATATTAAGTTTCTTCAATTTGGTAATACTATCAATACATGGAAACCGATTGGGAGGTATTACTGTTTATGATTTTTGAAAATCCGTTTCTGTCTCAGGTCCATTTTCAGCATCCCGCGGCAAGAAAAATCTTGTTTCGCTCTTTGCTTCGTCAACTGACAAAAGAAATGAACGGCCGTGACCCTTTGGTCCTCTGTATCGGCACCGATCGGCTGACCGGCGACTGCTTGGGGCCTTTGGTAGGGTATCATCTGAAAAACGATCCTTTGGTCTCTTTTCCTGTCTACGGCACTTTAAAAGAGCCTGTCCACGGCGTCAACTTGAAAAAAGTCCTGGCCAAAATACAAAAGCAGCACCAAAACCCTTATATCATCGCCGTAGACGCCGCCTTAAGCGAAAAAAGCAAGGTCGGCAGGATCCGTTTCATGCCCGGCGCACTAAGACCCGGCGCGGGACTGTATAAAAATCTGCCGGAAGTAGGCGATTTCCATATCATCGGCAACGTGAACGAGCTCTGCGGCATCCAGACCATATTGCTGCAGAACACCAGGCTGGGCTCGGTCATGGAAATGGCGGAGCTCATTTCTTCCGTTTTGGCGGAAGTCCTTTTCTCCCTGCAGGATCAAAAAGAGTCTTTTTTCTCCTAAACTGTTACTTTTTATTGTACAATGATTTCCGGCAGATTGCAAACCGGAAATGGAGAATATGATTTTACCTCTTCCCTGCGTTTTTAGGGCTGAAATCCCTTTTTTCTTTGGCTTTTTGTACAGCAAAAAGGCTGCGGCAGAAGATTTGCCGCAGCCTTTTGTATCTTTTTATTTTGTGCCGTTTGTTTCCTTCATGAACTTTTTGGACAGTTCCGCTACGATAAAAGGAATCACAGCAAATCCGAGAGAGATGCACCAGTCCGAAACGCCGAAATACATCAGTTTAAAGATGTTTCTCAAAAACGGCAGATACATGACCGGCAAGATCAAAAGAAGAGAAACCAAGATCCCCAAAGTCATATATTTGTTGGAAAAGAGTCCCACACGAAATACGGATCTTTTTTCCGTTCTGGCGGCAAACGCCCGCAAAAGCTCTGCCACGACCAAGGTCACAAAAGCATAGCTTCTGGCGTCCAAAAGCGCTGCGGCAGGCTGGACGCCCGCTTTGAGAAACTGCGCATACCCGAACCGATAAGCTCCCAAGACGGCAATGCAGAGAAAAACGCTTTGTATGGCGATCCGCGTCGTAAACCGTTTTGTCATAATGGGCTGATTCGGGTCTCTGGGCGGTCTGTTCATGATATCCCCTTCTTTGGCTTCCATCCCCAAAGCCAGTGCCGGAAAAGCGTCCGTCACCAAGTTGATCCAAAGGATCTGGATGGGCAAAAGCGGGATCGCCCAATTGAATATCATCGCGAAGAAAATGATCAAAATCTCTCCGATATTGCAGGACAGCAGGAAAAAGATGGCTTTTTCGATGTTGCTGAAGATCACTCTGCCTTCTTCCACCGCGGAAACCACGCTGGCAAAGTTATCGTCCGTCAAGATCATGTCCGCTGTTTCTTTTGCCACGTCTGTACCGGTGATCCCCATGGCGATACCGATATCCGCCCGTTTCAAAGCCGGCGCGTCGTTGACCCCGTCGCCTGTCATGGCAACGATCTCTTCTCGTTTTTTCAAAGCTTCCACGATACGGGTCTTATGTTCCGGCGATACTCTGGCATAGACGCTGACTTCCGGCGCCGCTTGGAACAGTTCTTCGTCCGTCATCGCGTTCAATTCTTTGCCAGAAAGGGCTCTGTCCCCCTCGCCCGCAAGGCCGATCTGTTTCGCTATGGCAAAGGCGGTGCCTTCGTAGTCGCCGGTGATCATCACCGGACGGATCCCCGCCTGTTTGCATTTTGAGATCGCTTCTACAGCTTCCGGTCTGGCCGGGTCGATCATGCCCACCAAACCTACAAAGGTCATT
>JAEEYS010000112.1 GCA_016288255.1 Bacillota bacterium | reverse complement strand
TGGTGGCCACCGTTCCCCAAGAGGTGCCGATCAAAAAAGAGACTAAAGAGCAAAATAAAAAGGAGATCACCAGAATATATTTGGGACTCAATACGGTAAGCCCCAAAGAAATAATGGCAGGGACCGTGCCGGATAAGATCCAGGAAGCGATCAGGGCGCCTACGCTGATGATCAAAAGGGCAGGCATCATAGCCTGTTTCATCATTTCATAAGCAAAGTTCTCCACTTCGGAAAAGGTGTAGCCAAGCCGCATACCGATGGGGATCAGGGCAAACAAGGCAAAAAGCATCATAAGCTGCAAAGGCGCGTGAAAAAATAACATGCCGCCTGCCACCAGCCCGGCGATGAAGGCGATCGCGCCGATGGAATAGGAGAGGGAAGGAACTCTTTTTTCCGTTTCTTTCATAGGATCTCTTCTTTCTGTTTTGATCAGTAGAACCCTTTTTTTATTATCGCATATTTTTGGCTTTTCGGATATGCTTTTTTGTGGCAGAAAGCAAAAAAGAAGAGAAAGGAAAATAGGAATTTCAAAGAAACTGTGGTATAATGACTCATAAGTTCTCCTCCCGCAAAGGAGAATTTATGCTTTGAACAAAATACTGCTATTTTGGGAGGCTGTTCCATGATAAAAAAATTTGCCAACTACTATAAACGTCATACAAAGCTCTTTTTACTGGATTTCTCCAGCGCTTTTTTGATCTCTGCCATGGAACTGATCACTCCTTTTATGATCAGCAGGATCATCGATAATGTATTGCCTGCAGGCAACATGCGGTTATTGACGTCGATCTGTATCGGCCTTTTGGTTTTGTATCTGATCAAGTGGGGACTGGAATATATCGTGGATTATTACGGTCACTATTTGGGTGTCTGTATCGAGTATGATATGCGGAAAGATTTGTTTGATCATATCCAAAAGCTTTCCATGACGTATTTTGACAATACCAGAACAGGCCATTTGATCAGCCGTATCGTCAATGACTTAAACGATATTTCAGAGCTGGCCCATCACGGCCCGGAAGATTTCTTTTCCGTTTTGGTCATTTTGACAGGTTCCTTTATCGCCATGCTCTTTTTGAATGCGCGATTGGCTTTGATCGTCTTTTTGGTGGTGCCGGTCATGCTGGCGTACGCCATCACCAAAAATAAAAAAATGCGCCGGGCTTTTGATATGATGCGCAAAAAGATCGCCGATGTCAATGCGCAGGTAGAGGACAGCGTTTCCGGCATCAAAGTCGTAAAATCCTTTACGAATGAAGCTTATGAAGCCAATAAATTCGACGAGGGAAATACGGCGTTCAAGGATTCCAAAAAAGTGGCTTATCGGGCTATGGCGGAATTTTATCCCGCTATCCAGTTCATGTCCGGCATCATCCAGCTGCTGGTGGTCTTTTTCGGCGGCTGGTTTATTTACCGCGGCACCATGAGCTATGGGGATATCGTGGGATTTTTGCTTTATGTCAACATGTTCATGCAGCCTATCCGAAAAGCGACCAATTTATTGGAACAGTATCAAAAGGGGATCTCCGGATTTCGCCGTTTTGATGAGCTGATGATGACGAATCCGGATATCGTGGACAGTCCGCATGCCATTACTTTGGAAAAGATCAAAGGGAAGATCCAATTCGAACAGGTAGAGTTTAGCTATGAAGACGGCAAAAAAGTACTGGAGCATTTGGACCTGACCGTTCTGCCGGGACAGACCGTCGCTTTGGTGGGGCCTTCCGGCGTGGGAAAAACCACCGTCTGCAGCCTGATCCCCAGGTTTTATGAAGCGGACAGCGGCGCTGTCAAAGTGGATGATGTGGATATTCGGGACATCACCCAGGTCTCGCTGCGGGATCATATCGGTATCGTGCAGCAGGACGTCTTTTTGTTTTCCGGCACCGTAAAAGAAAACATCGCTTACGGAGATCTCAACGCCACCATGGAAGAGATCGTAAAGGCGGCCAAGCTGGCCAATGCCCATGATTTTATCATGGGGTTGGAAAACGGGTATGACTCCTATGTGGGAGAACGGGGCTTAAAGCTTTCCGGCGGGCAGAAGCAAAGGATCGCCATTGCCAGAGTGTTCTTGAAAAATCCGCCTATTTTGATTTTGGACGAGGCCACATCGGCGCTGGACAATGAGTCGGAACGGCTGGTGCAGGCTTCGTTGAGCAAACTGTCCGCAGGCAGGACCACACTGGTCATTGCCCATCGGTTAACGACGGTCATGCACGCGGATCAGATATTGGTCATGACGGATAAGGGCATTGAGGAAAAAGGCACCCACAAAGAATTGATGCAGATCCCGGGCGGGATCTACCGCCGTTTGGTAGAGATCGGCATGGAAGAAGAGGAAAAAGAAGGGAAAAATGTCCTTTTGGATATAGAATCCATAGAAAGACAAAGTATTTTGTAACGCTTTATGATACAATGAAAGAAACAAAGAAACAGACTACACCGCTACAGAAAGGAGGGCAAATATGGAATACCAATCTTTATACAGAAAATACCGTCCCAAGACCTTTGGGGAGATGGTGGGACAGGATCATCTGACCAAGACCCTGTTAAACGCCATTCGCAAAAAAAAGGTCAACCATGCGTATTTGTTTACGGGCACCCGGGGGACCGGCAAGACTACGGCGGCAAAGATCTTGTCCAAAGCGGTCAACTGTTTGACGCCCAAAGACGGGGAACCCTGCAACCGATGCGTGATCTGCAAAAGCATTGACGAAGGCAGGACTATGGACGTGATAGAGATCGACGCCGCTTCCAACAGAGGCATCGATGAGATCCGGGATCTCAGGGAAAACGTAAAATATTTGCCTTCGGAATGCAGGAAAAAGGTGTATATCATAGACGAAGTCCATATGCTGACCAATGAAGCCTTCAACGCGCTTTTGAAGACGTTGGAAGAGCCGCCGGAACATGTGATCTTTGTTATGGCGACCACGGAACCGCAAAAAGTGCCGGCAACCATTTTATCTCGGTGTCAGCGGTTCGATCTCAAACGGATCGAAGAAGAAGCGCTGGTCCTTTATATGAAAAAGATATTATCTTTGGAAGGGGCGGAAGCGGAAGAAGACGCGTTGCATTTTATCGCGCACAAAGCGGAAGGCTCCATGCGGGATTGCTTGTCGATCCTGGAACAGGTGCTGATCTTGGGAGGAGAGCATATCACCAAGCAAGAGGCGCTGGATATTTTCGGCACGGTGGACGACAGCTTGCTCTTACAGTTTGCGGACGGCGTGCTGTACGGGGATTACAGCAGTATCCTGTCTGTCATAAAACAGGGGCTGGAAAGAGGAAAAGCGGTGGTCAGCTTCATCGGTGATCTTTTGGGCCATTACCGCAATCTCTTACTCCTCAAAAGCGAAGGAGACAAAATGGTCTTATGGGAAACTTCTGCCGCCCAGCAGGAAAGATTAAAGGCGCAGAGTAAGGCGTATTCCTATGAAAAACTGTTTTTTGCCATCGAGACCCTAAGCGAGGCGGAAAGAGAAGCGCGGTTTGCTTTGCAGCCCAGATTGATCTTGGAAGTGGCGGGACTGAAGCTTTCGCATCCCTCTTTTGCCGCTTCTTATGAAAGCATATTGGCGCAATTGGAAGATATGCGGCAGGAATTGACCGATCTAAAGGAAAAAGGGATCGTTTTCTCTCAAAAAGAAGAAAAAGAAGCGCCTTTGGGCTCTGCCGCAGAAGAAAAGCGGCAAACAAAGCAGCCGGTTTCTGTTAAGGAAGCGAAACAGGCAGAGGCAGAGGATAACGAAACGGAAAAAGACGAGAAAAAGGAAGGGACCCCCGCAGAAAAGCCGCAGGAGAAGGAAGCGGACAAGGCGGAAGCCCTGGAAAAGAAGATCTTAGACGGCTGGGATGACATTTTGTCCCTGTGCAAGAAAAAAAACATGCCCTATATGCTTCGGTTTATCAAAGAAGGCTTGAAACCGGTATCGTATCGGGACAATGTATTATATTTTGAGGCAAAAAGCAAAGAGATCGGCACTGTCCAGCGGATAGAAGGATTGTTCGAGGAAAAAGAAACAAAAGAGATCTTCGGGCAGGCTTTTTTGGCGGTTTGCAAAATGGAGATGCCGCATTTTAAACTGGGGTACGGCAGAGGAAAAGCGGAAAAGATAAAAACGGAAGGCCCCAAAGAAGACGAAGGATTCGATCGGGAAAAGCAGCTTTCTTTGGCAAAAGAATTGTTTCCCGATACAAAGATCGAGGTCCTGTAGAAAACGATCGGCATATTCACAAGAAATGGAAGATATGGTAAGATTATGTTAATCAATGCGCATAAAATAAAATAAAAATAAATCAGAAGCTGGAGGAACAAACATGCAGGGCAATATGGGTAAAATGATGAAACAAGTGCAGCAAATGCAGGCGAAAATGGCAAAATTCCAAGCGGAATTGGAAGAAAAAACAATGGAAACCACTGCAGGCGGCGGAATGATCCGTGTCGTGGTCAATGGAAAAAAAGAATT